>JBCBCD010001047.1:0-2800 GCA_038530915.1 Bacteroidota bacterium | reverse complement strand
AAACAACTTGTTAGATGCCATTTCTACAGGTACTACAGATGGTTTGAAGTTAGCTATTAATGTAGGTGCTATGTTATTAGTTTTTACTGCTATGATTTATATGGTGAATCAGATATTCATACAATTTCCAGGAGAATGGTTCAACCTCAATGAACCTATAAAAACGGCCACCAATGGTAGGTTTGAAGGATTTAGTTTTACCTATATTCTAGGGCTTATTTTTGCTCCTTTTGCCTGGCTCTTAGGTACTCCTGTTGAAGATGTTTTAGTAATGGGACAATTATTGGGCCAAAAGACCGTAATTAATGAATTCGTTGCCTACGGAGAATTACAAACTTTAAGGGAAAATGGAGTGGCTCTCCATCCAAAATCATTAATTATTGCGACTTATGCACTTTGTGGTTTTGCCAATTTTGCCTCAATAGGCATTCAAATTGGAGGGATTGGAGCTATAGCACCCGGACAAAGAAAAACGCTCACTGAATTAGGGATTAAATCATTAATCGGTGGTACAATAGCCAGCTTTTTAACTGCTGCCATTGCTGGTGTTTTGGTCTAAATAGTTTAAACTTTTATAGTTCTGTAGATTTGCTTACGATGACGTTGGAAATGAGCGATAAAGAAATCAACCATGCCACCTAATGTAACTCTGCCTGCTAAAGGATGCTTATAAATCTCTTTATCAAATATTTCCTCAGGCAATTCTTCCAAAAAAGCCAGCAAACTTTTGCGTTGGGTACGCCATTTTCCCTGTACTTCATTGAAATCGCTTTTTTCAGGAAAATGTACTTGACTCACTAATTCTGGTGCTTTAAATTTAATAGGAAGTCTCAGATAAGTATTTAAGACAAAAAGTCTCCAGCTCGTTGCTAAACCTGCTTTCTTAAAAGTGCCCCCGTAGGATAATTTCTTCTTCACGTAATTGTGGGATAGCATTTCCGCACGCATCAAATGATGCATCACATCTATTACAGACCAAACGCCTTCTGCCGGACGATGATTCAATTGTTCATTTGAATAAGCTTTTAAGTGCTCGATCAAATCATCCAATTCACTATTGGTTCTTTCCAGTTTAGTTAGCGTTTGAGTCTTCATATCTCTCTAATTTATAAGTTGAAGGACCGAAGCTTATGATGAGCTTCGGTCCTTCAATACAAAATACTTAATTTTTGATATACTTAACCGGAACATTCATATTGTAGAAAGTGAACGCCCATTTATCTGCTTGTTCTTGTATGATTTTAGAAGTTGGTTTTCCTGCTCCATGTCCCGCATTGGTTTCAATACGAATCAATACCGGATTATCTCCAGTCTGTACTTCCTGCAAGCGTGCCGCATATTTAAAAGAATGTGCAGGTACTACCCTATCATCATGATCACCAGTAGTAACCATAGTGGCTGGATAAGCTACATCTGAATTCAAATTATGGTATGGCGAATAGCCTTTCAAATATTCCAACATTTCTGGGCTATCATCAGCCGTACCATAATCATAAGCCCATCCAGCACCCGCAGTAAACTTATGATAGCGCAACATATCCAATACGCCTACAGCAGGCAAAGCGACTTTCATCAAATTAGGGCGCTGAGTCATGACAGCTCCTACCAAAAGGCCACCATTTGAGCCTCCCGAAATTGCCAGATAA
Source organism: Bacteroidota bacterium (assembly GCA_038530915.1). GTDB lineage: Bacteria > Bacteroidota > Bacteroidia > Chitinophagales > Saprospiraceae > JANQPA01. The sequence continues at coordinate 1,154 of JBCBCD010001047.1, read as the reverse complement.
TCACTTGAAGTATAGTTTTCAGCAATCAAGTATTCAGCTGCCGCAATGAAGTCATCAAATACATTTTGCTTTTGCATTTTAGTACCCGCAATGTGCCACTCTTTACCATATTCACCTCCACCTCTGAGGTTGGGTACAGCATAGACACCTCCATTTTCCATCCATATAATATTACTTAAACTAAAACCAGGTCTAAGACTGATATTAAAGCCACCATAACCATAAAGTAGGGTTGGATTTTTGCTATTCAGCTCAATACCTTTTTTATGCGTAATCATCATAGGCACCTTAGTTCCATCCTTAGAAGTGTAGAAAACTTGTTTAGACTCAAAATCATCAGGGTTAAATTTAACTCCTGATCTCTTGTACAAAGTAGATTCACCTGACTCTACATCATAAGAGTATATAGTCGAAGGATTCACATAATTGGTAAATGAAAAGTATAGAGTCTTTTCTTCCCATTTTCCACCAAAACCATTAGCCGTACCTTGTCCAGGTAATTTGACTACCCTTACTAATTTACCTTCTAAATCTAATTGTTCTACATATGACAAGGCATCTTTCAAATACCTGGCAAAAAGATACCCACCAGCTGCACTCACGCTCAAAGGTTCTTTACGCTCAGGAATTACATCTACCCAGTTTTCAGGTTCTGGCTGGCTGGCATTTACTTTTACCAATCTTCCATTAGGTGCATCTAAATCCGTAAAGATGTAAATGGTTTCTCCTTCTACATGAATGGGACTATGATTGTTTTCTGTATTACCAACAACCGTTCTTATTGGTGTATTGTCGCTTCTTAAATCTTGCAAATACAATTCGTTGCCATTAGTAGCTACGGCAGCACTAATGACCAACCAGTTTTGATCATTCGTTACACCACCTCCAATATATCTGCGGGGCGTTTCAGCACCTCCAAAAACCAATTGATCATCTGATTGTGGTGTACCTAACTTATGATAATACAATTTGTGTTGATCAGTCATGCCTGAGAGTTGGCTTCCTTCTTTTGGCTTGTCGTAAGAGCTATAATAAAACCCTTCATTGCCTTTCCAGGAAACGCCTGTAAATTTAGCGTCCATGATGGTATCACCTATCATTTCTTTAGTTTCTGCATCCAACACAATTATCTTTCTCCAATCAGAACCTCCTTC
>JBCBCD010001046.1:0-2803 GCA_038530915.1 Bacteroidota bacterium | reverse complement strand
TGGTATTTACCAGCTGGAAGAATACATTGCCGGAAGTAATACTGGATCGTTTTTTTATGAAAAAATAAGCTAGTAGGTGTAGGTTAATTTTGCGCTCTATACTGTGATGGACTCATGCCTGTTTTGGTTTTAAATAGCTTATTGAATCCCTGCGCATACTCAAAACCCAGGCTGTAGGCAATTTCACTCACCGATTGGTTGGATCCGACTATAATCGTCTTAGCTTTTTCAATGATATAGCTTTGAATATGCTCCTTAGCGCTACGTCCAGTTTCTGTTTTAATGAGATCGCCAAAATAATTGGCAGACATATTGAGCATTTGGGCACAATACTTTACTGATAGTACGCCCAACTCAAAAGGCTTATCAGATTGATAATACTCTCTAATCAACTGTTCAAACCTAGAAATCAAATCTTTATTCAAGTTGGTACGAGTATAAAATTGGCGGTCGTAGTATCGCTTGCAATATTTTAACATCATATCAATATTGGCTACGATTATCTCTTGACTATGCTTGTCAATGTTTTGCTGATATTCCTTTTCTATCTTTTCCGTTATCTCAGTTAAAGATTTCTTTTCAATAAAAGAAAGATGTAGAGCTTCATAGACATCATAATCAAAGAAAGAATAATCATGGATCGCTCTACCTAAGTCTAACTTACGGATAAGATCGGGATGAAACAACAATGTCCAGCCCTGACTATCTTTGATCAATTCACTGTCTTCTACTTTAGTAACTTGATTGGGTTTAATGAAGGTCATACTGCCCTCATTAAAATCATAAGAGTTTCTGCCATAACTTAATGTTCCTTTCAGACCTTCTTTTAAACTGATTTGATAAAAATCAAAAGAATAACTTTGATCACCATAATCAAAACTGGTCATGCGCTCATCAATAGGTAATACCGAAACCAAAGGATGTCTAGGAGGCTCCATTCCATAGATGGAATGTACTTGATTTATGCTCTTTATGTGGATAATTTCCTTCATGATGCTTTCCTTGCTAAATACTATACCAAAGTAAATTAATAGATTTTCTGCCATTGAGGCAAGCAGAAAATCTAATGTTTTGTAATCTATTATTTCATATGTTTATCAAACCATTCTATCATTTGCTCAGGGTGTTCGGAGAAATAGGTATAACCTTTGAAACGCCATGGAGTACCTTCTATGTAGTGAATTTTCTTGTCTTCAACAGCTGTATTTTCGTACATTTCCTGAACATCTGCCCAGCGAGAGTTCATATCATCCCTAACTTGTAAGAAGAAAGTAGGAATACTTATGTTTTTAACTTTAGGAATGATATTATGGTCTTCAACCGTTAATCCAGTTATTTGGGTATAAATAGGTTCGAATGCTTCGACTGCATCTTGAGGATTGATCCCCATCTGTTCAACTTGTCTTTCAATAGTCGTCTGTCCTTTCAAAGGTGCAATGGCGATTAAAGACTTTATGTCTTCAAATGCCTCAGGTTTTTTCTCCATTGCATTAATGGTAGCATTAGCACCCATACACATACTTAAAAGGGAAATATCCTTATTGGCTGTGTCTGATCTGTTTTTGATATAGTCAATGGAAGCCAAGACTTCCTGCCATTCATAAAAGCCTACACCTGATATTTTGCCTTTTCCATCTCCACTTTCCCCATGACTGCGAAGGTCATAAGCTAATACATTGTAGCCTGCATCATGTAATGCTTTGTATCTGGGTAAAAAATTGACTTCAAAGCCACCTGCAAAATTTAAACCTTCCAAATGTCCGGCAAAGCCGTAACGATTGGCAGGAGAAAAATGATTGCTAATAATGACTTTATTAGAATCTGTCGGTATAAACCAGCCATTGATGTTTACACCATCGGCAGTGGTGAAAGAAATATTTTCATATTCCAAATCATAATCTGAAGGGGTTCTTAAAATGGGTGTTCGAGGAGGCATAGAGAGACCCTGTGCCAATGCAGTAAGCATTTGCGTTTGTTGTTCGTTTACCATTGTGTTTAGATTTTTTGAATGATTATTTCATGTGGTGATCAAACCAGTACAAAATCTTTTCAGGATTTTTTGTTAGGTAATCATATGCAGCTGCACGTTTTTTGCCAATACCTGATAACCAAAGCATCTCTTTTTCTACATTTAGGTTATTGTAGTATTCGTCAATGGATTGTTTATTTAGGTATTCATCTTGGTCATTTTGCACCAAAAGGGTAGGAGCTTGTATTTTTTGGACGTCGTTCTTGAATGATTTAGAAAGCATATCAAAACCAACTCGCTTGCTATTTTCTGCATTTACCCACCTTTGTAAGAAAGAAGGTAAACCCAATGCCTTTATAAAATCAGGATATCGCATCGGTTGAATGGCCACCATCGCTTTTATGTTGCTGTATTTTTGTAAATCATCTGCGCCATAAGCATAAGTGTTTGCGGCTGCTCCCATGCAAATGCTCAATAAACCTATCTGAGCATTTTGGTAAGTAGGGTGATTAGCGATAAAATCAATTGCTGCTATCAAATCTTGTGCTTCATTAGGTTCCGGCTCGACATGCTTGCACTCCAAAATGAGATTGAACAATGATTTTGTCTGTACCACCTTTAACCAACCAAGCTTTGAGTTGAATGCCATCAGATGATTTAAAATTTACATCTTCATATTCCAGACCATAATTGTTAGGATTGTCAAATAGGGGGGCTACTCCGCCTTTGATAATAGTATTAGATAAGAAACCTGATATCATAATTAATATTTGTATTGTTAAAAATGATATTACAAAGGTATGGCAAGCAATACCTCAATGCTTATCCATTTTA
>JBCBCD010001045.1:0-2807 GCA_038530915.1 Bacteroidota bacterium | reverse complement strand
AATGACCAATGACCAATGACCAATGACCAATGACCAATGACCAATGACCAATGACCTATGACCTATGACCTATGATTAATGATCAGGAGGTGATAAAAACAGTCCCATTCTAAAGAATACATTATTCGAAGGAGTAAACTTAACGACACTTTGAGTGGGGTTAAGAGACCTCAATTGAGTACTTAAAGGAATTTGATATCCACCTTCCACTCCCAACCAAAGCCAGGGAATAATTTCCTGTTCTAAAGAGAATTTCCATTGTACCGCTTGATGGTTGAAATGATGATCAATGGGTCCTTGATCAGAAACAGCCGTAATGCTTTCCATATTTATCCCATATGAACGGCCAGCAAAATCTAAGCCACTGAAAAGAAGCGTTTTGGGACTTGCATTGTACCTAAGCATAACTTCATTAGGCAAATATGCTTCAATCCCCCATTTACGGCTCCATGTTTTGTTGTAAAAAAAGATAGGCAATACTAGAGTACGACGGGCATTTTGATCATAAGCCAGACCAAAACCAAATTCAAAATCCGGAGATTTTTCTATGCCATAGATGAAAGCAGCAGATCTGTTTAGGTAAGTATCAGAAAACTTAAATAGCCCATCGTAAAGGCCGTTATTGTTAAGAATTACCGTGAAAGCCACATAGTTGTTATAATCTAAAGACTTGACTCCCAGCAACCTAAGACTATTGCTTTTTAGCCGTATTCCATCAAGTTCTTCAAGATAAGGAGCTGTTTCAAAAAGATTTTCACTTAAATTTATCGTTTCCGGTCTTTGTCGAAAACCAAGAAAAATTTTCCAATCTTCTTTGAGTAGGATGGGTATATTTATTGAGTATTCTAAACTACTAATGTCGTTAAAGGATCTGTTATCTCCATTTCCTCCTGCATCGTCTTGAAAACCAAAGCGTCCATTCGTTTGGTAGGCAATTTCAAGGCCTCTGGTCCTCGATTGATTTTGTACACCAGGTTGGCAAAAACGTATCCTTGTAGGTAAGTCTTGTGCTACACAGTAAAAACTAAAAAATGCGAAACCAAATGAAAGCAAACATCTAACAATCATATTCACGGGTTTTAGTGAATTTCCTGAACTGAACTGAACAAACTATTTTGTAATCAACTGTTCAAGTAAGTCACCGACAAAATAAGAAACGCTGGCGGCTATAGCTCCTAGTATGAGTGTCTCCAAAATACCTTTCCAATATGTAGTCTGCGTGACATAGGTCTTTAGAAAACCAATGCTAACAAATGCTACACCTGTTAAAATACAACAAATAAAAAAAAGATTACCATTTATAGGAGAAATATAATCCCAGACATAAATCGTTAATGGTACCAATCCAACCAATATAAATGATATATAAGTGACTGCTCCCATTGCAAATGGAGATTTATTATCAGGTATAATTTCTAGTTTTTCCTTCATGTTTACATCTATCCAGGTATCTTTATTTTGGGTTATGACGTCAATTACTTGTTCAAGTAACGCACCCTCAAAACCTTTCGCCGTATAAACAGCCCTCAGTTCTTCAATTTCTTTAGATGGATTTTCATTTATTTCAATATATTCTTCAGCTTTTAGTTTTTCATAATTTTCTCTTTCTGATTTGGAAGACAAATACGCCCCCACAGACATAGCAAAACCATCTGCTAATAGATTGGCAAAACCCAATATAATTATGATGGCACTATCCAGACTTGCTCCTACTGATCCGGCAACGACTGCGAAAGTGGTCACACTTCCATCGATACCTCCATATACAAACTCTCCTAAGTAGTCTTGGAAACGTATAACAAAATTTTTTCCCTTTTTAGTATGATTTTCCTTAATCTCTTTATTCATAGTCCTAAAAATAGGTAGACTTTGCATTTTTTATAGATCAACATGGTAAAGGATTAGATATAAAAAAATTGCAGTACTTCCATATTTAAAAGTACTGCAAAGTGCATCACCATGAAAAGCGTTTACTAAATCTCCTTCTTAACTAGATAGAAATCTATTTTTTCATCATAATTACCGTCAATGCGTTCGTTCATTTCTGCCAGGTTTTTAGGCGGAGGGACAATAGCTTTATCACCCTCTTTCCAGTTAACTGGTAGAGCAATACTATTGGTATCAGCTGTTTGTAAAGCAATTAGAGTACGTTTTATTTCTTCCATGTTTCTACCCACATTTAAGGGGTAATACATGATAAGACGTATGGTTCTTTTCGGATCGATGAAGAATACAGCTCTGACTGCTGCTGTTGTCGCTTCTCCGGGATGTATCATACCATAAAGATTAGCAACTTTCATGTCCAAATCTGCTATTATAGGAAACTCCATGTAAACCCCTGTATTCTGGCGTACATTATTGACCCATGCCAGGTGCGAATGTATGCTATCTATAGATAAACCAATAAGCTTAGTATTGCGATTTAGGAAGAAATCACTCTCATTCGCAAATGCAGAAAGTTCAGTGGTACAAACAGGAGTAAAATCAGCAGGATGTGAAAACATAATGACCCAGCTGTCTTTCCCATATTTTGAAAGTTTCAAATTACCAATAGTAGTTTGTGCCTCAAAGTCAGGAGCCAAATCACCTATCCTTGGCATAGGATATATGTTGGCCTGTGTTTGATTTTCCATATTAGGTTATGTTGTGTTATCAATGTCACTCTGGTTTAAATTGGCTAAAGCGACAATGGTTATTTACCTGACCTAGTTACTACAACATTTCTCTCCTTTTAGTCACTTTTATGCTTAGTACACTAGACTTTATTCTAAATAATTTTGTATGCCCCAAAAAGCGTCTTTTAAATC
>JBCBCD010001044.1:0-2808 GCA_038530915.1 Bacteroidota bacterium | reverse complement strand
TTTTGCTGTTTCCTGAAGTAGCGTAGTTTTTCCACTACCTGCAGATGAGGTGATGTTGATGAGGAGAATATTCTTTTCAGCCATTTGACTACGGATGCTTTCCGCCACAAAATCGTTGGCCTTTAATAAATGCATAGTGGTATTATTACAATTAACGCTACCTCTTGCAGCTTGGGAAGATTTCTTAACCTTTTCCATATTTTTTGTTTGCTTATAGAATAAATACCTACTCTTATGCTTAAGGAGTAAGCCATTTTATTCCAAATTACGGACAACAAATGGAAAAAGAAAGATATTGTTTGGTTTAGAAAATATTTTCTAGGAAATATTGGTGCTTATTTGGATGTGTTCCAAATTAAGTTTGGTTTTGTTTAACGATTGTATGAAATTAATCAACAAAAGTAACTTGATGGATGAGCAACTCAGTACCCTTGACTACATTTTGGGATGGTTTTCCACAATGGCACACAAACTTATAATTTTCAACTTTGGAATATAAGTCACATTTTGCACAGTATATTTCAATGGGAATAAGTTCAATGTTCAATTTTACGGTTTGGTATTTTTCCTCAGCAGTTGTGACTGCTTCAAACGCGTTTTGCATCAGAGTTGGTTCAATATTGGAAAGTAGGCCGACCTTTAAATTTATGGCCTCCATCTTATTCAGTTCTGGTTGGGAAAATTCAGCTTCCAGGGTATTAAAAATATTTCTTACAAGAGAAATTTCATGCATAGCATTTGTTTTTAAGGGGCTGTCTCATCCTGCGGATTCGCCAGCCAGTTTTATGTTGTTTGAGTCTATTTCACCCTAAAAAGCTCTGCTTTTTAGGGTGAAATAGACTCAAACAAAACTTTCTTGGGTAGCTTAAGCGTAGGCTTCTTTCAACTTTGATAATTTGTCAAGGTGCGAGAGCGCATCTTGAATCAATTGTTTGTCTTGAGTAATCAATAATATTTCCTGAGCTTTTTCCATCATTACATCAAAACGTTTTTCTTCCAGTTTATCCTCAGGCATTCCTAGGTTCCACTGAGCTTCCAGGAAATTGAGAAGTGTCAGACAACGTTCAAATGGATAGTCTTTAGCTGTACGTATATTTAAGGCTTCTTGATAGTAAAACAGTGCTTTATCGTAATTGTCACTTAATACTGCCTCGGGATATTTGGTTAAGGCATTACCGTAATGATTACAAATAGAAGCATACTGATAGGGATATAAGTCTTTATTATAAACACTCAAAGCCTCTTGAAAGGCAGATGAAGAAACGGCTGCCCAAATGCTTTTCTTTTTAATTTCATCAGGAATCTCTGAGAAAACGATGCCCAATTGATGTTGAATATCAGCATAAACAGTTGGAGCATCTTCTTTATTAAATACCTTTACCGCCTTTTGATAACTTTCTGCAGCACTTCTGTAAAATTGTGGATTGCCAGACTGTGCCCAGGTAGAAAAGAGCGTCCCTTTATGGTAATGAACATTGGCGGCTAACTCTACCAATTGCTCTTTCTCAAATATGGACAATGCCCTGTTGAAATACCCCAAGCTTTCTGTCCAGCTTTCTGAATAATTAGCTATAATTCCTGCATCAATCAACAAGAGTGCTTCGTCTCTACTCCGGCCTTGCTTTTGATAGACCTGCAATACATCCCAAAGCATTTTTTTCAACTGAGCAAGCAATTCCTGATCATAAGGAACAGTCAGATGCTGCATCCATGCTTGACAAAGACTTTGTTGGAGTTCAACCCTTGCATCTTCCGTCATGGCAAAATTGATAGCACTCTTTAAAAGTCTTTCTGCATTCTTTATTTCTCCGATATCAATTAACAATAGCGCATAATGTCTTGCTGTAAAGGCACGATATTCATCATTAGGAGCACATTGTAAAGCTTCTAAGTAGAAGTACTGTGTCTTTTCTAAATCTGCTTCATCCATTCTTCCACCATAATGCATAATGATGGCGTTGTTGTGCATGAGTCGATACTCATCAAAAGGAGTATATTCTGAGATTAACTCATTTGCCTGAATGGGAAAACCTTGCTGTAGGCGATTGATAAAGTCTAATTCAAGAAATAGAGGAGCATTACTTGGGTTTAAATGCTCATAAGCTTTTTCAAAATTGTTGAGCATAGCAAAAAGAAGTCCCAAAAAGTTGGATTCATTCAGCTCAATACTTTCAGGCAATAGAAATGGTGGTTGAATATTGTGCCAGTCAATGAGCGGGAAGATTTCATCCTGCTTTACCATAATCGAATTGGCAGAAGGAACAGGCTTTTGTTCAAGTAAATCTACGAAAGTGATCAACTCTTCCAGTCTGTGTTCCCTTTGTATTATTTCTTTTAGCTGATCAAATTTATCAGTTGTTGCAAATATTGAAAGCATCTCGATTTGATTTTAATACACCTCTGGCATCTTTACGAATACCACGTTGCATGATTTTGGCAAATGTTTGAGCCTTTTGTTCGGAATGATAGGAATCTATCTTCCTGCAGATAAACTTTAAAGAATTATCTACATCTATGAATGTCATAGTCAGGTGCCAACGACTTCTTCGCTCAATTAAATAATACCGTACTTCCGTGTCCATCAACCATTTATCTTCTTTTAAAAGCTGAAGATCAGTACTGTTACCAAGGGTTTCAACAACAAGTCTATTCGGTATATCAGGCGTTATGTACATTATAACTTCACATTAAGGATTCCCAGTCCGTCAACTAATTCGTATTGTAAGCTTCTGTCGGTTGCGTCTATTTTGTTGTCGATTATAAACTCGTGTAGTGCTATACTTTTATTTCCTTTCAAGCTCTTATCCT
>JBCBCD010001043.1:0-2810 GCA_038530915.1 Bacteroidota bacterium | reverse complement strand
CCATGGGATCAACAGCTTTCACCCAACCGGAAAAAATGAAGAGCACCCCACAGAAGTTCTGCAAATAACTTACTCCCCAATTGTTTACTTTTTTATCAGTTAAAAAACCAAATGCAGCTGTCAACACCAAAGCGGCTATGGCTACAATCAGTACTAAGGTTCCTAAAGTCATGAATAATTTATTTTGGTTGTAATGCTTGTTCCGAAATTTTTACGAGCGCAAATATAGCATAGTTTATGATGTCTCTATAATTAGCTTCCAATCCTTCAGATACTAATGTTTTTCCGTCATTATCTTCTATCTGTTTCACACGTAAAAGCTTCATTAGTATGAGGTCTGTGTAAGAACTGATGCGCATATCTCTCCACGCTTCTCCATAATCATGATTTTTCATGGCCAACAGTGCTTTGGTTTCATCCACCTGTTTGTTGTAATGGATCTCGACGACTTCATAGGGTAAATCTAAGCCATCTTCTTCACTCAGTTCTAATTGGATCATCGCCATAATTGCATAGTTGATTATCCCAATGTATTCACCATCTAATGGATCATCCACCTTTTGTTGCCCCTTTACTTCAATAGTCCGGATCCTTTTGGCTTTGATAAAGATTTGATCGGTTAATGATGAAGGTCTTAATATACGCCATGCAGTCCCGTAATCTTTGGTTTTCTTTAAAAACAAAGACTTACATCTATCGATAATTGCTGAAAATTGATTGAGGGTTTTTTCCACCTTATCTATTTTTCCTCAAAGATACATTAGACTTTATTCTAAAATAGTTTTATTAGAACAAAAAGATGGATTTTGCATCAAGACAAGGAAAGCCCGGAGTCTAATAGCCATAGCTATTAAGGCGAGGACAAGACGCAGTATTGATGAAAAAGACGCTTTTTGGGCCATAAAAATTATTTAGAATAAAGTCTATTATTAAGCTCTTACCAAAATTAAGTTTGTACGATTAATAGTTCTATTTCCTCTTGTAAGCTATTGTTGAGCGTGTAGGGGGTAGAGTTGAGATAAACCTATTACTATAAACACTAAACCAATCCTAATGGCTTTTTTGAAAAAAAATAAACTCATTGTTATCGAATATTTTAATTTTGGCAGCTAGCTCATTGCAAATATTGAAGATTTTAGGCAATCTCGATGTTAATGAACTGTCAATAAATTGAAAAGGGACACAATTAAGCTAATATATGTTATATCTGGTTTTATCCATTGCTTGCTCTACAGCCATTGTATTGCTTTTTAGTTGGTTTGCTAAACAACAATTAGATACTTTTCAAACTATAGTAGCCAACTATTTGGTGTGTGTAAGTTGTGCTGCTATTACTAAAGGAGGAAACTCTTTACCAACTGAATTTTGGAATGAACCCTGGTTTGGCTATGCTCTTTTTTTAGGCGTTATTTTCATTAGTAGTTTCAATATAGTCGCACTTACAGTCAAGCATTTTAGTGTTACGGTGGCTACCATCATGCAAAAGATGTCTATTCTGGCTTCTGTTATCTTTGCTTTGTGGGCTTATCATGAGAGCATCAATTTCTATAAGATAGTAGGTTTATTATTTGCTTTTCTATCCATTCTCTTGGTTAACCTTACCAAAGATGGTAAACTATTCGATCGAAATGTAAAGTCTTGGTATCTAATGTTATTACCCATTGCTACCTGGGTAGCAAGTTCAATCATAGAGATTATTTTCCTAAAGCTGGAAAAGGAAACAGGCCAAAGTTCTGACCTGGGTTTTATCAGTTTGCTATTTGGAACTGCAGGTTGCATTGGTCTGATTGTACTTGCAGTAGGGGTAATTTCTAAAAGGATAAAATTGCATGCCAAGAGTTTGCTTTCAGGCATTTATTTAGGCATTCCAAATTTTGGTTCTATATATTTTTTACTAAAGGCTTTGGGTATAGGATGGGAAGGTTCTGTTGTTTTTCCTATCAATAATGTAGCGATCATCGCTTTTTCAAGTATTTTGGCAGTTATTATCTTCAGTGAAGCTCTTACAAAATTGAATTGGGTAGGAGTAGGATTGGCAATACTGGCCATTGTGATGATGGCTTTATCCATATAATGATCGATTTAGATGGCAGATTCTTACAAAACAATTTCCGGACCAAGTTATGGCGAATTCAAAGATAGAGGCAGTAAGTTTCATGCTTATGCTTATCCTGTCTATACAGAAGAAGAATGGCAAAACCACCTGGCGGATTTAAAAAAAGAGCACTTTAAAGCCAGACACCATTGTTTTGCTTATCGAATCGGCACAGATGGCAACAATTTTAGAGCAAATGATGATGGAGAACCTAGTGGGACAGCAGGCAGGCCCATCTTAGGTCAAATCGATAGTTTCGAATTGACCAATGTATTTATAGTGGTAGTGCGTTATTTTGGTGGAACAAAACTAGGCGCTTCTGGTCTTATTAATGCTTATAAATTGAGTGCTCAAGCAGCATTAGAAGAAGCAGAAATTATTGAAAAGCTGGTAGAAGACGTCTACGAAATGACCTTTGACTATAGCTTGATGAGTGACGTCATGAATGCGGTCAAGAAATTAGATTTTAATGTGATTTTACAAGAGTTTGAAAATGTAGGTCGGATTCAAGTCGCTATTCGCCAAAGTGAAGTAGAAGGACTTCTGAGACAATTGAAAGCCCTGGTAGGTAAAGTACATTTAGAGGTGGTGGATGAGTTGGAAAGCATTGATGGATTTGAACTAGAGTATAAATATACCAGGTAATTTTTTGTTGTGTGGGAGAGTGTTCAAAAAAGTGTGTCATTTCAAAAAAACATAAATTTGAAAAAGCACT
>JBCBCD010001042.1:0-2810 GCA_038530915.1 Bacteroidota bacterium | reverse complement strand
TACTTTGATACCTGCTTCAGCAGCTTCCATGATGGCATCTGCAGCGAATGGAGGTGGTACAAAAATAACAGAAGTATCTGCTCCTAATTGATCAACAGCTTCACGAACTGTATTTAAAACAGGCTTGCCTAAGTGTGTCATTCCTCCTTTTCCCGGAGTAACACCACCGACAACATTTGTACCATATTCAATCATTTGGCCAGCATGGAAAGACCCTTCCTTTCCAGTAAAGCCTTGTACAATGATTTTAGAATCCTTGTTTACAAGAACTGACATAATCTATTTGTTTTTCGTGTATTAAAGTTGGCTAATTGTATTTTTTAGTAATAGTTTTAGTACTTGTGCTAAATCTATTTCTGATCTTCTTCATCTACAATGATGAATACATCCTCATTGTCTTTTTTCATATAATACTTTTCACGGGCAATTTTCTCTGCATTTTCTTCCAACTCTACTTGCTGTTGTTTTGCAATTTCTATTTGCTCGTTGTAGTACGTTTTATCTTCCTCCAGTTTATTTACTGTGTTTTGTAAGCTCCACTGTGTCAAGACATCGTGCTTATCAAAGAAGATCATCCATCCAAAAAATAGCAACAAGGCTAAGAAGTATTTGTTTCTTAGCGGTCCAGGGATGATATCCTGAAAAGCACGCATTAAAGGATTATTGTTTGCCATATACTGATAAAATTAAGTGATCTAACTAATGGTAGTTATATCACTGTTTTGTAAGTGGTTGGACAAAAATAAGTAGTGTTTTTGATCGATCAGATTTTTAGAGCTGATTGAGGCGAATTCGCAAGGTGATTCATATCAGCTGAGCATTCAACAAAGAGCAGCTCTAAAAGATGACATCACAAAATGATAATTATTTGTGTCCAACCACTTACTTACCACTGATGACTAAAAATCCTAACTATTATGCAGTAATCAAAATTTTAATGCCAAAAAGAATAAGCATTAAGATTGAAAACCAATAATAATTGCTATTGACGATAAACTAGTTTATTAGATGATAAGATGATAAGGTTAAAAGATTTATAGCTTTTAACCTCATCGACTTATACGCTTATAAACTATATTATAGACTGAATCTTTTCATTAAATCCTTACCAGGATAGTAAGCTGCTTCTGCCAATTCTTCTTCAATTCTCAACAATTGATTGTACTTAGCGATTCTGTCAGAACGAGAAGCAGAACCCGTTTTGATTTGACCTGTATTTAAGGCAACAGCCAAGTCAGCGATGGTTGTATCTTCTGTTTCACCAGATCTGTGACTCATTACACTTGTGTAACGGTAACGGTTTCCTAAGTTCACAGCTTCAATAGTCTCAGAAAGAGAACCAATTTGATTTACTTTGATAAGGATGGAGTTAGCAGCGCCCATATCGATACCTCGCTGTAATCTCTTAGTATTCGTAACGAATAAATCATCACCTACCAACTGCATGCTATTACCCAAAGCAGTTGTCAAGTTTTTCCAGCCATCCCAATCATCTTCATGAAGACCATCTTCAATTGAAAGAATAGGATATTTTTTAGACCATTCTACCCAGTAAGCTACCATTTCATCAGAAGTCAATTTAGCACCTGTTGACTGGTGGAAGTGGTACACTTTTTCGTCTTCTAAATAGAATTCAGATGCAGCAGCATCAAGAGCGATCATGATGTCTTCACCCGCTTTATAACCAGCTTTCTCTACCGCCATCATCACTGTATCCATTGCCTCTTCATTCGACTTGATATTAGGTGCAAAACCACCTTCATCACCCACATTGGTAGAATAGCCTTTGCTTTTCAATACTTTCTTCAAGTTATGGAATACTTCAACTCCCATACGCAAAGCTTCAGAGAAAGTATCCGCCCCAACAGGCATAATCATGAATTCTTGTACATCGATGCTATTATCAGCATGCGAACCACCATTCAGGATATTCATCATTGGAACTGGCATTACGTGAGAGCTTACGCCTCCAATGTATCTGTACAAAGGCAACCCAGCAGCATCAGCTGCAGCTTTAGCCACTGCTAAAGAAACACCAAGAATTGCGTTGGCTCCTAACTTTCCTTTGTTTTCCGTACCATCTAAATCACGCATTAAGTTGTCGATGTAGACTTGATCAAATACATCAACACCAACCAATTCTTCAGAAATAATATCTTCAATATTAGTAACTGCTTTTCTAACCCCTTTACCCAGGAATCTTGAAGCATCACCATCTCTTAATTCTACTGCTTCATATTTACCAGTTGATGCTCCAGAAGGAACAGCCGCTCTACCCCAAAAACCACTTTCAGTTAGTACTTCAACTTCAACAGTAGGATTTCCTCTTGAATCTAAAATTTCTCTTGAACGAATTTCAATAATAGTACTCATGCTAATGTTGTTTGAAAATTTATAAAAGTCTAATACTCAATAGAACATGAAGAAGCTCAAAGATAATCCTATATTCGATTTGACCAACTAAGCCTATCTTTAATTTAATTTTAATTTTTCGCTCACATCAAAGAGTATTTTTGTACTGGTACTAATTACTCATCATATTAATAAAATCATCAAAAAGATAGCGTGAATCATGTGGTCCGGGTGAAGATTCAGGGTGATACTGTACAGAGAAAGCTTTGCCTTCTTTTAGTTTTATCCCTTCTACAGTACCGTCGTTGAGATTCATATGGGTAATCTCCACTTTATCGTTTGATCTAATTGCCTCCTCACTAACTCCAAAGCCATGATTTTGGCTGGTGATCTCACATCTACCGCTTATTACATTTTTCACCGGGTGATTGATTCCTCTATGACCATGATGCATCTTA
>JBCBCD010001041.1:0-2812 GCA_038530915.1 Bacteroidota bacterium | reverse complement strand
TAAGTGTAAAAGTCAAGGAAATTATCCTTATTTCTCCATATTACTATACTATCAACCATCACATCAACACTACTTAAGCAGATGAATTAACATTTATCAGTGAACTAATTTGCTATTAGTTTCGCTTTATTAGTATAGAAATAATCCACATGAACAATATCAAAATTAATTATTATGTATCTTATCAAGACTCCCCAAGTAATTCAAAACCTCTTTCCAAATTTCATTTGGAGAGTACCTACTGATGAGAAAGTATTATACCTTACTTTCGATGATGGTCCTATTCCTGAAGTTACTCCTTGGGTACTTGAACAATTGGATAAATATGACGCCAAAGCTACCTTTTTCTGCGTTGGTGAAAACATAACAAAGCATCCTCAAGTTTTTTCCCAAGTAATCGATGCTGGCCATTCTGTCGGTAATCATACTTACAATCACTTGAATGGATGGAATACTGAAAACATCGAATACTTCCACAACGTTAGGCACTGCGCAAAGCTAATGAATAGCTCTCTTTTTAGACCACCTTATGGTAGGATAAAACCAAAGCAAGCTCAATTTTTGCAACGCCATTACAGAATTATTATGTGGGAGGTGTTAAGTGGTGATTTTGATCCAACGGTTACTCCTGAAGCATGTGCTAATAATGTGATCAAAAATGGGCGTCCTGGCTCTATTGTGGTATTTCACGATAGCCAAAAAGCAAAAGGAAATTTATACCATGCGCTTCCGGCAACCTTAGAACACTTCAGTGCTAAGGGCTATCGATTCGAAAATTTGAATGAGAGTATGATCGATAATTTACATAAGGCTCCACGTAAGATCGCTTAATCCATTCTTACAAATACTTATAAATAATCCAATGCTAGCTGATGCTAACATTGGATTATTTATTTACAGTTTAACCTATATTCCTGCTTTCTTAGTAGAATTTACTTTCATAATCATACAACAATTTTTACCTTATGAAGGTATTATTATGAAATTGAGACAAAAAGCTATGCTTTTTATCACAGTTTCTCAAAAAAACTAATGGCTGACGGATATGTAGAGAAAGGCAGCCAGACACATAACTTTGTGAATATGAAAAAGAAAATCGAGCAATTCAGAAAGTTCTTTTCTGAGATTAAACTTTTGGAAAAGTTAACTCAATATGCTAAGCAATTGGGAGCGAAAACGGTATACACCATTTTATTGCTCTTTTATGCTTATAAAAGGAAAGATATACCTGCATGGGCCAAAAGAATCATCCTGGGCAGTTTGGGTTATTTTATCGCAATGATTGACTTTATTCCCGATTTAACGCCTTTTTTAGGCTATTCTGATGACTTGGGGGTATTAACCTTTGGCTTGGTAACTATTGCTGCTTATATTAATGACGACGTAAAAAATCAGGCTAAGCAGAAACTGACGGATTGGTTTGGTGAAAATAATCAAACTGCCTTGGCCGAAGTTGATAAATATCTATAACTTTTTTTCAATGAGGTATCAACAAATAAACACTGAACTTTTTGAATTTAATAGAAAGAGATTCGCCCAAAAAATGCAGCCAGATTCAATGGCCATATTCCATTCTAATGATCGTTTGCCTAGAAGTGGTGATACTTTTTTCCCTTTTAAGCAAAATTCAGATTTATTTTACCTCTCGGGATTAGATCAGGAAGAAACCGTAGTGGTTATTTTTCCTGATTGTGTAAAAGAAGGCTTTCATGAGCTGGCTTTTATCAACAGGCCCAATGAAAAGTCAGCTTTGTGGGAAGGAAGCAAATATTCGAAAGAGCAAGCTCGATCTATCTCAGGTATTCAAAAAATCTATTTCTTAGATGAAATGGATATTATACTCAGAGAGTTAATATTGCTGGCCAAAAGAATTTATGTCAATGACAATGAGCACGAACATTTTGCATCCGAGATTCCTTCGCGCAATGCCCGTTTGGGTAAAAAACTGATGGAACAATATCCTTTTCATAAATACCATAGAGCACAACCCATATTAAAAAAGTTGGGAATGATCAAATCTCATCATGAGGTTGAGTTATTACAAAAGGCAATAGAAATCACAAAAAAAGGCTTTGAAAGGGCGGTCAATGCAGTCAGACCAGGGATGAAAGAATATGAGATTGAAGCCGAAATTACTTATGAGTTTATTAAAAATGGTGCCAATGGACATGCATATGATCCAATAATTGCTAGTGGCCCGAATAGTTGTGTCTTACACTATAGTCAAAATAACAGTACTTGCAAGGAAGGAGATCTGATATTGATGGATTTTGGGGCAGAATATGCCCATTATTCAGCAGATATCACCAGAACCATCCCGGTTAGTGGTCATTTCACTGATCGCCAAAAAGCGGTTTACGAAGCAGTATACAATGTATTAATAGCCTCCAGGGAGCAATTGGTACCAGGAAAACTATTGGATGATTTCAACTCAGAAGTAGGCTTATTGATACAAAAAGAACTGATCAATCTTAATTTGTTGGACCCTGCAGTAATAGAAGCTAACAAAGGTGGTTTTCCACTTTACAAGAAATACTTTATGCATAGCGCATCACATCACTTAGGAAGAGATGTTCATGATGCTGCCTCCAGATTTGCACCTATCCAGGCGGGCATGGTATTCACCTTGGAACCAGCCATATATATTCCTGAAGAAAAAATAGGAATACGCTTAGAAAATATAATCTTGGTAACTGACCAAGGGCCTATTGATCTCACAGCGAATATTCCACTTGCTCTTGATGAAATCGAAACAATGATGAAACAAGAGGTCTTTAACTAAAAGAAGAAAGCCTGCTTCGAAATCGAAGCA
>JBCBCD010001040.1:0-2812 GCA_038530915.1 Bacteroidota bacterium | reverse complement strand
CACTACTTCTAAATAATCAATTTCTTGTTGTTGTGTAGTTCGCCAAAAAAAAGGAATCCAAAGAAAAAAACAAAGCTTCCAAATAGTTTTAGGATTAACTATCCAAATTCCAGTTTCAACCTAATTAATAGGGACAACTATTTAGACTTTCTTATTCCTTAGAGTATGTTTAAAGTTATCTGCCGTCAGTGAGCGCAAAGGCTTGTTAATACTGACGAAGCTCATTTTTCGTTTCGTCCGTACGGACAAAACGAAAAATAGCTGAAGTTCAGGGTTCATAATGCTTTGTGCGCAAGTAGGTGAGAAAACTTTAAACAACTTCATCAGCTATAATTTTTTTTACACCCTTCATTGTATTTGAAAGAATTATATTTACCCAAAACAACAAAAAATAAAATTTTAAGTCGAAATGAATACCAAGAGACGCTTTTACCAGGCTGCTTATATAAGTTTATTTACGCTACTGTTTACCTATTGTTCAAATACCGATACGGCCACTGTTTCTGAATCAATTAACAATGATTCTAATGCTGTTACCAGTGCTCCCTTATACGATGCTGAAATAGAGCATCGTGTAGACTCTGTACTCGCTTTAATGAATCTTAGAGAAAAAATAGGTCAACTCAACCAAGTCAATGGTTTTGATGAATTAACCGGACCTGGAGCTAAGAGTGAAGGTGTTCAGGATATTTTGGACAAAATAGCCCGAGGAGATGTGGGTTCTATGCTCAATGTTACATCAGTAGATGCAACACGTAGGATACAGGAATTAGTGATGGAAAAAAGCAGATTGAAGATCCCATTGATATTTGCCTATGATGTAATTCATGGTTATCAGACAATGTTTCCGGTTCCATTAGGGGAATCAGCTAGCTGGGATATGGATGCTATACAAGCTTCCGCTCAAATAGCTGCGAAAGAAGCTACATCAGCAGGTATCCATTGGACCTATGCTCCCATGGTAGACATTGCAAGAGATGCTCGATGGGGACGTGTGATGGAAGGTGCGGGTGAAGATCCGTATTTGGGTGCCAAAGTAGCCGTTGCAAGAGTTAAAGGTTTTCAAGGTGATGATCTAGCAAGCTCTTACACACTAGCTGCCTGTGCCAAGCACCTTGCTGGCTATGGTTATGCAGAAGGTGGGCGCGATTACAATACCGTAGAAATCAGTGATCATACTTTACACAATGTGGTACTCCCTCCTTTCAAGGCTAGTGTTGAGGCTGGAGTAGCGAGTCTTATGAACGCATTTAATGATCACGACGGTGTACCTGCTACAGGTAACAAGTATCTTCAAAGAGACATTCTCAAAGGAGATTGGGGCTTCAATGGCTTAGTAGTTTCCGATTGGGCATCTATTAAGGAAATGATAGATCACGGAGCAGCTACCGATTTGAAAGAAGCAGCTTTCAGAGCGATTACAGCCGGAAATGATGTAGATATGTGTGGCTATGCCTATGAGCTTCACTTGGAAGAATTGATTAACGCTGGTGAAGTGGACGAATCTATTCTTGATGAAGCGGTAAAAAGAGTGCTCCGTATCAAGTTTTTAACGGGCATCATGGATGATCCTTTCAAGTATTTTAATGAGGAAAGAGAAAAAAACACTCTCTTAGCAGAAGAGCACTTGTCAGTGGCCAGAGATGTAGCTAGAAAATCTATTGTTTTGCTAAAAAATGAAAATCAGCTACTGCCCCTTACTGCCAACAATCAAACTATAGCCGTTATTGGTCCTTTCGCAGCAGATAAAGATGTACCATTAGGAAGCTGGCGTGCACAAGCCATCAGCAATTCTGCGGTTTCTCTTTTGGATGGCATAAAAAACGAGGTGGGCGATCAAGCAGAAGTACTTTATGCTGAAGGTTGCAAACACAGCATAGGTTTAAACAGTTTTGTCCAGGAACTCACCATTAATACTACTGATTACACAGGCATAGATGATGCTGTAAAACTGGCAGGCTTATCAGATGTAGTCATCCTTACGCTAGGTGAACACAATTACCAGTCTGGAGAAGCACGTAGTAAAACCTCTATTGAGTTAAGTCCGGTTCAACAAGAATTGCTTAAGCGTGTCCTTGAAGCCAATAAAAAAGTCATTGTTGTTTTAATGAATGGACGCCCATTGGATATTTCCTGGATGGCTGAAAATGCACCTACTATTTTGGAAACCTGGCATTTGGGTTCCGAATCAGGAAATGCTATAGCTGATGTCTTATTTGGCAAATACAATCCAAGTGGTAAGCTGCCTGTTTCTTTCCCGAGAAATGTAGGTCAGGTGCCTATTTATTACAGTCGTAAAAACACAGGACGTGGCATCGATGATGAAGGCAATGTATTCTGGTCACACTATATAGATGAAGAGAACGATGCCTTATATCCTTTCGGTTATGGCTTGAGTTATACCAATTTTGATTACGAATCTATCCAACTATCCAATACGGAATTGACGCAAGGCGGTAGTATAACGGCCAGCATCACCATCAGCAATACCGGAGATAGGGCAGGTACTGAAGTGGTGCAATTGTACATACAAGATATGGTGGGAAGTCTTACCCGTCCTATGAAAGAATTGAAAGGTTTTCAGCGAGTGGGCTTAAATTCAGGAGAAAGTAAGGAAGTAACTTTTGAAATAAGCACTAAAGATCTTGAGTTTTATAATATTGATAAGGAGTGGGTTGCAGAGCCCGGAGATTTCAAGTTGTACATTGGACCTAATTCCAGAGATGTTCAAGAGGTAAGTTTTAGCTTAAAGTAACAAACATGAGTTATCCCGAATTTTGTAATAAGTTCCATTAGTCTAAGGTCGAATCGT
>JBCBCD010001039.1:0-2816 GCA_038530915.1 Bacteroidota bacterium | reverse complement strand
CAAAATCTTCTCGGTCAAAATGCAAAACTTATTTTTTTAGTTTTACTAAATCAATTGTTTTTGCAGAGCAAAGTGATGAATTTCCTTCTGCTTATGAAAAGGAAAGAAGATCAAATGAACATTTTGGGAAGTGAAATGAACAATAGGTAGACTTAGTAAGACCCAATGAAAAATTGTTTTGTGTCTAGTGTTGTGTGTTATGTGGATGATTTCAGGTAGGATAAGTAAGTGTGCTAAGATATCTCCTGATTTAAGTAAGAGTTGGCACAACACACAACAAATTATTTTTACTTGAGTAACAGTTTTTAATGCACCCCTCTACAGTTTTCCCTTAAAGAAACAACAATCCTTTCTACTTCATTAGCTCCTGAAGGGAGGTCTTTCAATTCGATTCCCGGATACGCATTGGCAGCTTTCCAATCCTGAATGGTTGAACTAAAATATTCAGAAGCCTGACTATCTGTTTCATAAACGATAACATCGTAGGATTCACCTTGGTCTCCACCAAACCTTGTGATAACCTGCCATTCTCCATTTCTTTTATAAGAAGTATTAGTGTGATCTGATTGAGGGTAATACCTATCATCTGATGGTCTTAAAACGACCCAAACATCATTCTCATTGGATTCAGGGTAAACACCTAAAGTGAGGATTCTGCACTTGACTGAATCACCTTCAACAGGAGATAAAACCTTTATATTGTCTACTGGAGAGTTGAGCTGTAATCTATTCCCTACTACTACCTGCTCAATTTGTCCTTGCAGATTTATATTACCATAGGAATAGCCACCATAGATTAACAAGAGAACGCCTATAATTCCCAAAGGAATTCGAAGGTTGATATTTATTAAGTCAGATGAGGAATTACTGCCTCTTAAGAAATCTAGAATTGCAATAAGGAGGAAAACTCCACCTACAAGAAGAATGATTATTTCTGCAGACATTTGAAATAGTTTTTAGATGTAATAAATATAGTATCAAAAGTCCGATCTTAAAAATCTGAGTTGTTTATTGGAAAGTTTAATTTCAGCAATGTACTTCTCAATTATAGGTTGAATTTAAACTCATAAGAGCTTATAACAGGATAAGTTTTTTCAGTATTTATCCACCTGGGGCCTTTTTTTATTAGCCTAATGGCTTCCTTATCCCAACCAAAGCCCAAAGACTTAATGACTTTAAAAGCAGAAGGTTTTCCATTCTTTTTTACTTCAAAGGAGATGATGACAGTACCGGATATATTCTTTTCCTGAGCTTCTTTGGGAATTTTTCTATTTCGGACAATATATCGCTCAAATGCTTCCCAGCCCATTACAGGATAAATGCCGGTTTTTGAACTGCCATTAAGGTTGTTAAAAAAAACAGTAGTATTAGAATCTGTTGCTAACCTTCCTCTGGTAAATCCGACAGAGTCTTGTGGACTTAATCTTTGGTAAGTGTTGATTTGTGATTCTTGTATTCGATTTAATTTCATCGACATTGTAGGAGCTGCTTCTTCTGTTACAGTTGGAGGTGGGGGAGGAGTGTATTGTGAAATCTCTTTTTTGCTTTTAGGTTCTTTGGGTTCAATTTTCATTTCTTCGACTGCCTCAGTTTCATCAAGGTGCTCTTGGGTTATCCTTTCAATACTTTCATCCCTCATTTCAGGAGCTGGAATTGGCTTTTGTGGTGTACTTTTTTCAACAGGAGGAGTGGCTTCAACAGCTGATAAAGAGTTATTAGTTAGACTATTGGCAGGCAGAATAGTGTCTATTTCGCTTGATTCATTGATTTCTTCAAAAAACGCTTCCTTTATGTCTTGAATAGGTGCTTGTATCTCTACCTTATCTGCTAAAGTTTCAGTTTGATCTGTATTTATCCACCAAAACAAACCGCCCAATCCTATAATGACAATGGCTGCGGCAGTACGAATGAGATATACAAATGGTTTTGTGGGAGTCTTCGTTTTTTGATGGAATTGCTGCCTTAACGCATTGATATTTGATAATTGATTTTTGTTTTGGCTAGAAAGAAAACCTTCCATAGCAGATTTGAGAAAAATATCATCCTTGGCAGCATCTATCAATTGCTGTTCTTCTTTAGCATTGGCATCCCCTTGGATCCATTTCTGCAAGAGTAGTCTATTGGATTTATTTTTCTTCATTTAACGGTTCTTTTCCATGCATTTTTTCAGGTTTCTTCTTCCATTCTGAATATAGGATCTAACAGTGGCATGTTCCATTTGACCATATTCTGCAATTTCTTTGTAAGTAAGATTTTCCAGATAAAACCATCGGATGCAATTCTGCTGTTTTTCAGGTAGCTGTTTGATGCATTCATTTAGTTTATTCAATTGTGTTGTTTTGTCACCTTCACTAATTAAAGGATGCATAAAATCTTCAAAATGCATAAACTCAGGCTCAACTTCTCCAATTATTTCTATTCTTTTTTTCCTTAATGAAGAAAGACAATGGTTTTTGGCAAGAGTATAAAGCCAGGACTTAAAGTTATCTACTTTATGTTCCTTTAACTTTTCTTGGAGGAGTAGGTAAATATCCATAACAGCATCCTTTGCCAATTCGTCCTCTTTGAAATATTTTAAAGCCAAACCATAGACCAACTCCAGGTACCTATCGTATAGGGTAGATAGTAAAGAGAGATCATTTGATTGTTGAAATTTTTCAACCATCTCTTTGTCTGTTAAGGAATTAGGATTGGATTTAAAAAAACGGATCATGTAAGGATGTGACTTTTAGTTTTATCGCCGTCTTAAAGGCAGATATGATCCCATGAAATTTTTTGTCACAATAAAAGTTGAAAACCAAGTAATTGGTTTTCAA
>JBCBCD010001038.1:0-2847 GCA_038530915.1 Bacteroidota bacterium | reverse complement strand
CGGACATCCAACTACCACATGTACCCGGACATGAATTGGCAGGAGTAATTGTAGCTGTGGGAAAAGATGTTCAAAACTTCAAAGTGGGCGATAGAGTCACTACTCCTTTTGTTTGTGGTTGTGGTACCTGTGGGCAATGTATTTCGGGCAACCATCAGGTTTGCGATCATCAATCACAACCTGGATTTACTCATTGGGGATCTTTTGCGGACTTTGTTGCTTTGGACTATGCAGATACCAACTTGGTAAAGTTGCCTGAGGAAATAGATGACATAACAGCTGCAACGCTGGGTTGTCGCTTCATCACTTCTTACAGAGCAGTGATAGAACAAGGAAAAGTTACAGGTGGTCAATATGTTGTTATTCACGGATGTGGTGGAGTAGGTTTATCTGCCATTATGATAGCTAATGCATTGGGTGCTCAAGTAATAGGTGTAGATATCAGTGAGGAGACTTTAGCATTTGCCAGAGAAATGGGAGCTATGGCTACCGTTAATGCTGCTAAAAGTGCTAATGTTATTGAAGAAATCAAAGCACTTACCAATGGAGGTGCACATGTATCCATGGATGCCCTGGGCAATCCAACAACCTGCTTCAACTCTATTGCCAACCTAAGAAAAAGAGGCAAACACATACAAGTAGGACTCATGACAGGTAATCATCAACATCCAAAGGTTCCAATGGACAGGGTCATTGCAGACGAATTAGAAATCCTCGGAAGCCACGGTATGCAAGCTTTTAAATATCCTGAAATGCTGGAAATGATCAAGCAAGGGAAACTTCAACCCCAAAAATTGATCGAAAGAACCATCACCTTGGAAGAATCTACTAAGGAGTTACCAAAAATGAATGAATTCAAGAGTAAGGGAGTGTTAGTGGTTGATGCATCATTATAGTGTAGTGCACGCCCAAATCTATTTGGATGCACAATTTGGCATTTTTGCCAAATACTAACAATCAACAACCAACAACTTACAACCATCATGAGATCAAGAATCACCATCCTTGTACTGGCCATTTTTTGTCTAAACTGTACCCCTGAAAAAGAACAAGAATTTCCCATCGATAAGCAAATCGAAGTCCGATTTAATCCCAATATTCACACTTCACATGTAATTGAGCTATTCGTTTGGCCGGGGGAATACCCCACGCGCCCAATAGTAGTAGCTGCACAGCAATATTTTGAACCTTTCAAGGATCATCCTGCCATCATATTTTCTGACAGTTTGTTACAAAATGAGATTTTTTATTTTGATGAGCTAACCGAGATTCTTTTGTATTTGGAAGCTTTTCCCAGTACCAACTTTAAACACCCTTTGAGTAACTCCCCTTACGCTGATCGTATTCCGATTATCACAACATGGATAGAAAACTTAGCACAATTCTATGAAGATGCTAAGGTGGAAGACTTCCTTTTAAAGCATCAAGACTTCTATCAAGGAGCCAAACAGGAAGTCCTAAAAAATTTGCCACCAATGAATTTTGCAGAGCAGATAGAATCGTATTATCGAAAAAGTAAGTTGAGCTATACGATTATTCCTGCACCTGAAATGCCTACAGGAGGAGCCTATGGACAAAGAGGCATAGGTCCTTATGTGTATACGGAAGACGGAATGTTGATCTATCAGGTTATTAGTGCTTCTCTTCCTGTAGAAAAGGACAGCATCAGCAATGAATATGAGGTTTTTGGTTTTGACAATAAAGAATTCATTCTTCGTAATTCTTACCATGAGTTTGGCCATGCCTTCGTCAATACGATTTTAGACAAACCCACAAATACTAAACTGCTAGACAAATATGAAACACTCTTTACCCCTGAACTAAAAGTAGTAATGGACAAAATAAACTATGACAATTGGTTCGATTGCATGGCTGAACATTTGGTAAGGTTGGGTGAGATTAGACTGGCAGAGAGAAGTGGAGATCTAAGTTGGGCTGAAGAACTAAGAGCTTACCATACCAGTGAGTTGAATTTTGTTTTTCTCCCCGAGCTAGAACAAAAAGTAAAAGAGTACGAAGCAGATGAAAGTTACAATTCTTTTGAAGCCTATTTGCCCGAGCTATTTAGTGCTTTAGATGATTTTAATGAAGAAAAAATCAGATCCCGAATTTCTCAAAAAAGTGGCTTTCAATTCATGAATCGCCAGAAATAAGCTGCTCAGTTGAAAGGCTTTAACAAATCTAATAATTAAACTTAGAAACATGAAGATTAAGCCATCCATATTATTGATGATCATCATCTGTTTTATTTGTATAAAAAGTAAAGCACAACTTACATTTACAAGTACTCAGGCTAAGGAAGATCTACTTTGCCTGAAAAAAGCTTTAGAATACGTACATCCACGTCTTTATAAATATACAACTGCTGATTCTTTCAATAAACATTTTGAGCTTGTTGTCAGTGATTTAGGGAAAAGTATAAGCGGTTTGGACTTATTAAGTAAAGTTAGTCAGGTCAATGCACAAGTCAATTGTGGTCACTTATATACCATTCCACAATTTGAGTTGAAAGAAGAAGTACTCAACAAAAAAGTAATGCCATTTTATGTCAAACTGATTAAAAGTGAACTATATATCATCAATGATTGCAGTCAAAATGAATTCATCGCCAATGGTGCAAAGATTGTCTCTATTAATGAGAAAGCAAGTGAACAAATCATAGAAGTAATTAAAAAGGGCATAGCTACAGATGGCTTTATTGAGACCCGGAAAAATAGATTGATAGAAAGGTATTTTTCCACTTCAGTTTATGGCTTTGATTTATACTATCACCTACATGTGGATAGAAACAGTACTTTCTCGATTGAAATAGAAGCATATGGAAACAATCAAAACCATAAACTGAAG
>JBCBCD010001037.1:0-2862 GCA_038530915.1 Bacteroidota bacterium | reverse complement strand
AACTAAGTATTTCGACAATATGGCAGCCCAAATTGACAGTACCCAACAATTTTTACAAGCTGGACAAAGAGAACTTCCTTCATCAGGTCAAAAAAGTATACGTAATCTTTCAGATTGGTACCACACCTATATTTCTAATGCCGCATTTGAAGATCTCAATAATTCCGGACGATTAAATTTAATCAAAGACAAAGAGCTACGTTACAATCTCATTGCATATTACCAATACATTGAGTTTGTAAAAGTATTAGATGAAGAATTTAACCAAAGCATGGATCGTATGCAGGAAAAGCTCCTAAGCCGTTTAAATTTTCAGGATAAAGAATCTTTGAAGGTTCCACCAGAAGATGTGATTTTGATCCTTAATTATCTAAGTAAGAAGGAATCTTATATGAATAACTATTTATCACATCGCAAGATTTGCCAGACCATAAACAGTTCTATTTGTCAACAAATAGAAACCATATTAAAGGCAGAAAGGAATTAAAAACATTAATCAGGCAGCCCCATAATCGCACCACTTTTTTTGACCACGTTTGTGGAAAGCCCTTTTTCATCGGATACATTTCCGTAAGTTGTGCCTTCAATCATTAGAGGGTAACCAATCAGTGTTTCACCTTCCCAATCAATCATATTCCCAATCAGAGTGCTTTGTGTTTGTGCGGTATATGTTATTAAAGTCGTAATGCTTCAATCAAAGTTGTAGGTAATCAACATCACAGATTTAAGTAAGTGATTGGACAAAAATAAATAGTGTTTTTGATCGATCAGCTCCAAAAATCTGATCGAGGCAAATTCGCAAGGTGATTCACATCAGCTGAGAATTTAACGAAGAGCAGCTCAAAAAAATGACATCATAAAGTAATAGTTATTTTTGTCCAACCACTTAATTACTTAATCTATTTAATATTCAGAATTGCTGAAGTATTGGTAAGCTTTCGTTTACCAACACTTCAAGTAACAATTTGTATTTCTAATGACTAAATCCAAAATAAATTTGTAAGTAAACAACCTTTCTCAATTTTTTTTTCTCATCAAAGGTAGACAATCACCCTACTGAAGATGCTAAAAAGAAAAATCTCACGAGTAAGTATACAAATTCTATTCTGGTTGATGATCATCAGTCTGATGAATATTCTCTTCACTGGTTTTGGTCTTCCTGAACAAGCTGTTTACAGAAACTATTTTTTCCTGCTTAGCATCACCTTATTACTCTTTTTTAATGTCTATGCCTGGGTTCCTCTTTTTTTTCTAAAAAAACGATATGGATACTACACCATTGCGGTATTCTTCTCACTTGTTTTTGTAGTTACAGTAACTACCTATTTAGAAAGAATTCTTTTTGTGGAGTTGACTTCTAAAATGGAATTCATCAACAACATAATTCGACAAAATTTAGGTCCAAGAAATGTTAACAGCATGTTCTTCTCCAAAGATATCCCCCCTATCATGATGAGGAGTATTTTGTTTACCACTGTTTTTATGATCAGTACGGTATTAGAGAGCATTCAAATCCATTATAAAGACGAACAACTATCGAATCAGATAAAAAGAGAGAAGCTTGAGGCAGAAATGAAGTTCTTAAAGAGCCAAATCAATCCGCATTTTTTATTCAATGCACTCAATAATATTTATGCTTTATCACTCTTAAGGTCAGAACTTACCTCAGAAGTTGTACTCAAGTTGTCAGATATGCTCCGATATATGCTTTATCATACCAACAGTCAACAGGTACTGTTAAAAGATGAGATTCATTACATCAAAAATTTCATTGATTTATATACTCTAAAAGAAGATGCTCCACTGCAAATCAAAACATCTTTTAAGGATATTGATCCCAATCTAAAAATTGCTCCAATGGTGTTGATCCCGTTTGTAGAAAATGCTTTTAAGCACAGCAAAATTGAAGACACCAAGAATAGCTGGCTACAAATTGGTCTACAAGCTAAAGCTAAGATTTTGAGTTTCAACATTTCTAATAGCATTCCAAAAAATAATTTCAAAAAAGATGGTACTGGCGGGATTGGCTTAGTCAATGTCAAGCGAAGGCTAGAATTACAATATCCCAATAAACATCTTTTATCAATAGATAAGACTGCATCCGTATTTCATGTAACCCTTAAATTAGAATTGTGATGAAAAAAAATATACGCTGTTTAATAGTCGATGATGAGAAATATGCTCGTATGGTGGTGGAGAGTTATATTCGAAAAATTCCTTATTTGCAGTTGGTCGGCCAGTGTAAAGATCCATTTGAGGCCATCTCATTTTTACAAGAAAATAAAGTAGATCTAATATTTTTAGACATCCAAATGCCCGAGCTAAATGGCATCGAATTATTAAAATCGCTCAATCCTAAGCCTTTGGTAATCATCACCTCTGCTTATGATCAATACGCCATGGAAGGCTATGATTTGGATGTAGTGGATTATTTGCTAAAACCTTTTGGTTTTGATCGTTTTATCAAATCTGTAATCAGAGCTTCTAAAAGAATTCAAAGTTTTCCGTTTTCCTCAAATTCAGCACCGCTTAAGAATAGTATTCAACAAACGGATTTTTCAAAAGGTACTTCAATGAAAGACTACCTTCTGGCCAAATCAGAGCACAAAGTGCATAAAATATGGTACGATCAAATTTTTTACATCAAAGGAATGAAAGAATATGTTGCTTTTCATCTTGAATCAGGAAGAATCCTCTCACTGCAATCTTTAAAAGCTTTGGAAGAATGTCTTCCTGCTAATCAATTTATCAGGATTCACAAATCTTACATCATTTCTATTAAAAAAGCCAATACACTGGAAGGCAATCAATTGTACATAAAAAAAGAAAAAATACCTATAGGAGTAAGTTATAAAGAAAAAG
>JBCBCD010001036.1:0-2864 GCA_038530915.1 Bacteroidota bacterium | reverse complement strand
ATAACCCAAATATCCCACCTTTACCACCAATTCAAGAACCCATACAACATACTAACGCTCAACCTGCCAGTCCGGTTACATCCAATCAAAGAATCGTATTCATCGATCAATTGAGAGGGTTTGCCTTATTGGGAATCTTGTTGATGAATATTCAGGCATTTGCCTATATGTCAGCCGCTTACTCCAATCCTGCTGTTTATGGTCTTGAAGGCAGCAACCTATGGAGCTATATGTTTACTCATATTTTCGCAGAGATGAAAATGATGAATCTTTTCTCCATGTTATTTGGAGCTGGGATGTTGTTGTTTTTAGAAAGGGCAGAAAAGAAAACCAATGATGTTTCAGGTTTACATTACCGCAGAATGATTTGGTTGATGTGCTTTGGTTTGGCACATGCTTATTTGATTTGGTGGGGAGATATCCTGTTTATGTATTCGGTAAGTGGGATGATCATTTATTTGTTTCGTAAAATGTCACCCAAATGGTTATTGATTTCAGGTATTCTTTTTGCGGGTGTTACGAGCTTAATTTTTTATTTGTTCAGTCTTGGAATGAGTTATTATCCTGAAGATGCCCTGCAGTCCATGCAAGATTCCTGGTTGCCTTCAGCAGAGACCATTGCTGCTGAAGAAAATGCTTACAAAGGAAATTACATTGAGCAATTTGAGAAAAGAGTTCCTTTCGCTTTTGTTTTACAAATAGGAGGAATCATTATGTATATATGGAGGATAGTTGGGAATATGTTGATTGGAATGGCTTTATTTAAGTGGGGAATCATGAAAGGTGAAAAGACGACTTCATTTTATTGGGCACTATTGGCAGGATGTTTTGCGGTTGGCTTTAGTTTAATAGGACTAGGCCTTTATCAAAACCTGGAGCACGACTTTTCATTTGACTACTCACAATTTACGGGTATTCAATTCAACTATTGGGGAAGTCTTTTTATTAGCGTAGGATATCTTAGTTTGATCGCCCTTTGGTCCAAATCCAATTTTCTAAATGGACTTAAAGCAAGACTTGCTGCTGTAGGTCGTATGGCATTTACTAACTACATCATGCATTCTGTTCTCTGTAGCTTTATATTTTATGGTATAGGTTTAGGTTTAATGGGGGAGGTTAACAGACCTACTCAATTACTCATCGTCGTGGGTATCTGGATTCTACAACTAATTATTTCACCCATTTGGCTTAAAAATTATAGGTTCGGTCCTTTGGAATGGCTATGGCGTAGTCTTACGTATCAGATGAAGCCGAAGAATAGGATCGAATCATAGGTCATCGCTCATTGGTTATCCTGTGATCTTGCGATGTTGTGATCCTGTGATTGCATTCTACTCATTTGTTGAGCATGCTCAACAAATGAGTAGAATAACTCTGCGAAACTCCGCGTCCACTGCGGTTCAAAAAAATTGGTTAGAAAAGTTATTTTGGTCAGCAAGAAAACCGAACTTAATCAAAAGATTATAAAATAAAATTCATCCCAAGTCCTAACCAATCACCTCTTTGAATGGCTCCTACATTGCCTTGACTAAAAAACTGATTGATAGCTGAACCATCAGGAGCAGAACCCAAGTTTCCGTCATGTATGATGTAATGCAACATAAGTTTGAGCCTGTTTTTATTCAGATACCAGTTGATTCCAATGTCATAAGTATAGTCTTTACCGGAAAAATGCCCTACATTTTGTGCTAATGCCCTGGGGAGATCATTGATTGCTCCATTGAACTGCATAAGCATGAAGGTAGGTTCGAGGAATATTTTTTGTTGAAGGATAATGTTGTAACCTATTCTCAGATGGCCGGTGTTGCTGGCTGATAATTTTTCACTAAGAGTAATGATTTCATTGGGTAAGGATCGGCGCCACATGAAGTTCCAATCTCCATCTAAGTTCAGTGGACCTAAGTTGAGTAAGAAATCAAGCTGTGCTGTATAGCTGGATGAAAATAATTCAGTTTCGCCCTGCCAGCTGCCACTCATGCCTATAGAAAGTCCTTTTCTTTGATTAAAATAATTGATGTTATAGCCTAATTTATAGTCTTGCATTTCAGGTTCACCTAAAAAGAAAACAGAGCGGGCTACAAATAAAGGAGAGCTTACTGTACCACCAGAATTACCTGAATTGGAGAGGTAACTTGGTGTAAAAATGCCAATATTATAATTGATGCCAAAATCTTGGTTATCGTTAAGTAGGAGTCCACCTAAATTAATTCCTGCCGCTCTACCGGGACCAATTCCAGTTAAATGTCTGCGTATATAATTTTGTGAAAAAGATTTTTCCATTGAGTTGACAGACCAGCCGGAAGTGATGCTTTCTCTGCTCAGTTGAGGCCGGAAATAGCCTGCTGTTAAATGAAAAGCATCGGAACTTGGGTTAATTTTCCATTGGATGAATGCATCCCAAATGCCAACATTAGGAAGACTGCCATTATTAGTTCCTCCTCGTAAACCACTTAAAACATCTCTTCCGATAAGATCATAGGCTCCTGCTACGTAAAATTTTAAATGGTCATATGCTTCCGCTCTAAATCCTATTCTAGCTCTACGTATTAAAAAATTAAAACGGTTGTCTACTGCATTATAAGTTTGGCTTTCTTCTTCGAAAACCAATTGATCGAAGGTATAGGACGACCATAATTGGGCACTAAGAAAAGCTTGAATTTTAAAATCTTTATTTATGGGAAGCCAGTGTGATTGTTCCTGACAAAAGAGGAAGCTAATAGATGAAAGAAGTAGGAATATTAATAAGAAGAAACGCAGCATTTTAAATATAAATATTTATATACAAATATTATTTTGAATGATAACTTTTTAAAAACTAAAGGATAACTGATTTCAGCTATCCTTTATCTAATAATCACCCGATA
>JBCBCD010001035.1:0-2869 GCA_038530915.1 Bacteroidota bacterium | reverse complement strand
AATAAGAACCTGAGTTTTCTAGTAATGGAAATTCAGCTTCAAGTAATCCTAATTGTTTTGGGACTTTTGATGCTTCTATTGGAATCATAGCATCTCCTTCTTTCTTAAAATATTCAGGAAATGATCCATTCGTAAAGGCAGTCTCCTCCCATTGATAACCGAAGGTGTTATCATCAGCAAATGTTTTAAGGACATTATCGAGTTCTTTAATTTCTACGCCACTAATATCAAGAGAGGAAAAAGTAGTTTCCATCTTAGGTTGAAGCATACCAGCGTCTTTAAATTGTCCATTAGAGGCGATTTGCTTGGTTCTCCAATCAAGAATTTCATTGTACAAGGCTTCTTTGTTGTAGTATTTTAGATCCTGAACCAAAGGAGCCTTTCCTGACGCGTCAATTGGGAAATTTAATTTAGGTGTCTTTATGTACAAGGTGCTGTCGGCATCATAGGCTCTATAACTTGGAACTGTATTGATTTCCATAGCACCACCATTTATGATGCCCTCGCGAGTATCTAATCCTCGTCCCTCAACTTCTGGGTAAATTTCTGACATTTTCGTCCATGTTTCGGGAGTATAGTAGCCAATCGGCCCTTTGAAGTTTTCTGTATTGATAAAACACGTCCAGCTTTGGTTTCCAATAGCAACCTTTGAATTGTGATAAGCATCCGTAAATGGCAATGCCATGTAAGCGTAACCCATAAATTCGCCATTTGGACTTCCTTCAAAAGTAAGTGCATCTGGCGGAATCAATAGTCGATTGCTCAATTGAGCAACTCCTAAAAGGCTATCTGCAAGTGCGTTATCATCATAAAAGAAGGACCATCCCGGATTTGCTACCTCATAATCATAACATTGAGGCGTAGAATTCATGCTAAACTTTGCTGATTCATATCGATATTTAGTGCTTTGCCAATACCCAAGGCCTCCCTCAAGTGTTTGAAAGACATCTTCCCAAGTTGGGTCTCTATCGGTATAATCTCGAATGGTAGTACCCGGAGGACAAAGTGCTATGGTCTTATTGTCTTTGTTATTTGGAATGATCCAGGTACCGGGCAAACCTATTTGAAAGCCTTTTAAGGGTTGATCTATTAGTGGCCATGCTGCTGTATAAAAAGAAACCCCCATACCATAAGTCGAATCCGGTTTCGAACGATACCCTAAATAACCATGTAGACCATAACTCACAAATTCAGGCTCCACAGGATTGCTGGTTTCAACCTCATTACAAGCTAGCAATAAAGAAAAAAGCAGCAGGAATAACAGACTATAGTTGAAAGCTATCAAGGAATGTTTTCCAATTTTGATCATGGTTTTAGATTTTAATTTCGATTTCTAGAGAATGTTCTTTGACTGATGGTAATGCAGGCCGCTAAATCCTAAGTGGTTAACAAAATTAATTTAGATAATTGAACTTGATTTTTGCTCATAACTAATGTCCACTGTGTACGGTGTAGGGGTGTAGGGGTGTAGTGTGTAGTGGGCCTCTACACACTACACCCTAAACATAAACGGTTATATAAGCTGTTATTATCAACTCAATGTTGTCTCTACTCCTTCATAGCGCTCCATTTTTCTAAGATTTCCTTCTCTCTGCTCATAAATGAACGTTCACCGGATAGTATGTTATCTCTCCTTTCTTGAGTGACGGCATCAGAATACCACCATTCTTTGGTTGCACTAACTGTTTCTGAAAGTGGCCTAAATTGAAGATCAGCCGCAATAGCTTTTCTGTTATTACTCATGGACATGCCCGCATATTCCGGCAATTGGATAACCCATGGCTGAATACCGATGATGCTATTTTCTTTTAAAAATTCGAAATCATCAATTTGTATATAATTAACCAGTGAATTAAAGCTTGCATGAATGCCATGTACAAAAGCATTAGTTGTCATTTTAAAACCTGGACCTGATCCATTATAAATACCTGCAGCTTTATTTTCCAGTAGACGTATCATCCATTCTGCTAAGTCTCTCACATCAATGTATTGCACTACTTCGTCTTTACTTCCTGGAATGATTATATCTCCACCTTTTTCTAATCTGGCAAGCCAGTACGGGAAGCGATCTGTGCGGTCACCAGGGCCAACAATCAAAGTAGGCCTTACTATAATAGATCGATCTTTCCCAAAAGTATTTATAGCGGCTAATTCTGAAGTGGCCTTCATCACTCCATATCCATAATTCTGCTTTTCCTGTTCTGTAGCATCTTTTGGAATTTCTGTAACCACAGTTCGTTTTTCTGAAAAGTCATCCCCATAATAAGGATAGAAAACGCTAATTGATGAGGTATACATGTACAATTCAACACTATCCACTAACAATTTTGCAGTATCTTCCGTCCATTTGGTTCTACGACCTGAATTATCAATCACCACATCCCACTTTCTGTTTTTTAAAGCTTCCAGATTATTTTCTCTATCTCCCACTAATTGCTCTACATCAGAAAAGAGCTCTGGGTGAATGGTAGGTTTTGTTTTCCCTCTTGTGAAGGTAGATACTTCATGCCCTCTCCCTAGAGCATAAGCAATTTGATGGGGGCCTAAAAAGCTTGTTCCGCCGAGAATAAGAATTTTTAACTTGTCTTTTGCCTTTTCTGGTCTTATTAGTCTTTTGAGTGGGCTTGATTCAATGATTGGAGCCAGTCCTAAAGCTAAACTAGCTCCGAGAAATTCACGTCTGTTCTTTTTCATTTGCTTAGTTTGTACGTTTAAAATATCAATATAACTAATCAACTTTGAAAAACTGTTGGTACAACACCAGTATAACCTGTTTCACCCAGTTAATCCACGTTTCGATCAATGAAACATGATTTATCCCGAATTTTCGATTAATTCGAAAATTCGGACTTTTTAAATTCTAAACTCC
>JBCBCD010001034.1:0-2873 GCA_038530915.1 Bacteroidota bacterium | reverse complement strand
CCCTAAGTTTTTCGAACGAGCTTCCATTAAAATACCAGCTCATTTACCGGAAATTTATGCTGACCCCATATCTATAAGGCAGGTATTCACCAATATACTTACTAACTCCATCAAGTTTACTCAGCATTTAGAAAAACCTTTGATCGAATTATCCCACCAGGAAAAAGAAGATGAAGTTGTATTGTCTGTAATTGATAATGGCATTGGAGTAACACAAGATCAACTAAAAAATATTTTTGACCTTTTTTATACACAATCACCCTCCAAACAAGGAAACGGTATAGGCCTAACAATAGTCAAAAAAATAGTAGAAAAACATGGTGGTGAGGTGGAAGCTTGTAGCCAAGGATTGAATAAAGGATTGAAGCTTACCATTCATTTACCTAAAACGTAAATCATTTAAATAAAAAAGGGTACCATTTTCGACCTAAGATGTGGCACCCTCATAGTAAATTGCATATTGTTTTTTAATCCCTTAAGGATTTCGCTACGTCATATCTTTTCCTCAATATCTTTTTAAAAACTGAATGATAAAATTTTCTACTTAATTGAATATTACCCATTTGTGTAGCACTTGTTTTTTTAATGAGCTTTGGTAGTAAATACTAAAAAAGCCGAGTAGTTATACACTACCCGGCCAGCATTCACGGTATTACAATGTCATTCGACCTATCTATAATCAACCTTATTGTTTTATAAATTGCTTCATAATAGGTGCCTGATCAGCTGTTTGGATTTGTAACAAGTAAGTACCAGCTTTCAAGTTCAAGCCAGAAAGATCTAGCTCAATACGATCATTTGCATAGATTCGATCAAATTGTTGTGTCAGCAAAGTCCTTCCTGTTATGTCAATAACATTGATGGTAGCTTCTCTGTCAATATCAGTTGACAACTTTATATTCACCAAGTCATTCGCAATTGGATTAGGGAAT
This sequence comes from Bacteroidota bacterium, assembly GCA_038530915.1. Classification (GTDB taxonomy): domain Bacteria; phylum Bacteroidota; class Bacteroidia; order Chitinophagales; family Saprospiraceae; genus JANQPA01. Next base: position 1,941 of record JBCBCD010001034.1, on the reverse strand, counting down.
AGTGATACCTCACTTAGTACAGGAGCCTTTTCATCGATGATCGTCAATCCTAATGCGGAAGAACTAGAAAATCCTAGTGTTGCACTTTTTGCAAAATTATCAGCATCCTTAACAAATACAGCTTTCAAAGTGAAATCTCTACTCAACAATATCAATACTGCTGAACTTCTGGATAACACTCTTCCATTAACATCTGTCCATGCATAAAAACGATAACCTCTGTCCGGATTAGCAACCAACCTGATCAGGGATCCTTTTTTATAAGAGTCTCCTTTAGGTGAAATAGATACACTTCCTTCACCTTCAGTTAGTACTGTCAACTTCACAAACTCTACTTGCTTAACCAAAGAGAATCTAACAGAAGCTTTCTCTCCTCTTTCTCCTCGTAAGTTCGACTTTTCATAAGGCGTAGCTTCTACAGTATAATTACCCGTTCTAAAAATTCTCCCTGCAACATTTCCGGTAGGTATGTTGTCACCGAAAAGCATATATGGAGCAAAGTTTTCTGTTTTCACAGTATTCAACCTACCTCTCAATCTCATACGTACACTTCCTACTTGTTCAGGATTTGTAATGGCCTGTATACTTAAGAAGTCTGTACCAATTTCATCTATATCTATAGTTGCACCATCTTCAATTGGTTGGATCACCTCATTAGTTTGTGCATTAATTAAGTAGAAAGCAACTACTTCCAATTTTTCTTCTTCACAATCATCTTCACGAGTAACTGTGATTCCGTTTGACAAATCAAAACAACCATCTAAGTCATAAATATCTTCTCCTTCTGTCAATCCACTGAAGTTGCCTGGCTGCCAACGTAGGTAATAAACCACACATTTACCTTCATCTGTATTGGTAAAATCAAAAGTGCCATTGTCTTGTACCAACAAGATTTCACCCTCATCATCGGTAACTACCCATGCTCTTGCTTCTCCCGCTGAACCACTTACAGAAAACCTTACTATGTCTTCTTCATCGTCTTCAATACAGAAGGTCGTAGGATCATCAGTTGAGATAATACCACCATTCACAGTGTATACCGACACTGTAATTCTGTTAGATACATCAAAACAGCCTTCCAAGTCCGCCAACGTATTTCCTAGTTCCAAACCAGAGAAATCACGATCATCAAATCGAACGAAGTAAATACCATAATCACCATTTGCAAAACCAGTAAAGTCATAGGTATTTGACAGTTGATTGATCACTATCAAACCTTGATCGTCAGTTGCGATCCATGCTCTTCCTTCTCCAGCTGATCCTGATGCTCCAAATGTTATTTCACCTGTATCTTCTGTATCATTGATACAGATATCAGTCGATTGATCAGTTGAAATTGTACCTCCTCTTACGTTACATAATTCGTCACAATCATCTCCTGTCAATCGTTCTACATAAATTCCGTTTGATAAATCAAAACAGCCTGTTAAGTCTGTCAAGTTATTACCTACTTCTAACCCACCGAAGTTGCCAGCCTGCCAGCGCATGTAGTATACCACGCAAATACCTGCTCCTGCTCCTGAAAAGTCAACTTGATTAGACTGCTGATTTACGAGGATCTTTCCATTCTCATCTGTAACGATCCAGGCTCTGGCATTGCCTGCTGAACCACTCACTCCGAAGGTCAAAACATCAGATTTGGTATCATCCAAGCAAATGGTTGTCTCATCTTCTGTAGTAATCACACCACCATTTACATTAAATACGGTCACTACAATTCCATTGGATAAGTCAAAACAACCCGTCAGGTCACTCAAGTTGTTGCCAACTGATAAACCACCAAAGTTACCTGCTTGCCAACGCATATAGTACACGGTGTATTCGCCATCAGCAAATCCACTGAAATCATATTCATTCCCTTGTTGGTTGATTATGATCTCGCCACTAGTATCTGTTGCGATCCAGGCTCTGGCATCTCCTCTTGATCCACTTACACCAAAG
>JBCBCD010001033.1:0-2876 GCA_038530915.1 Bacteroidota bacterium | reverse complement strand
AGTGCTTACCCTTCGGACTTATGGTCTGCTAGCAGTTGTTACGAACGTATCCCTAGTCTTAGAAAAGGTTATGCTAAGGCAGCACTTCATTTTCCAGATGAAGTTACAGTAGAGGCTCCAAAGATGATCCATCGGCTGATTGAATATTTGCAAAAGAAGTTTGAGCATTTTCAATATTTACCCTCCACTACAATTATAGGTTGTGAAATAAGTAAACAAGAGGTAAAGTTGACAAATATTCAAAGTGAGAACTTTTTTGCTCCTAAAGCGGTCATTTGTAATGGAAGGGATTTCCACCATTTATTTACAGACTTATTCTTGGATAGTGGGATCAAAGTAGTAAAATTAAATATGATGGAAACCATGCCTTATAAGAACCTTCAGCTTAGAGGTAATATACTGACAGGTTTGACTATAAGGCGATATGAAGCTTTTCACTCTTGCCCTTCTTTTGAAAAAAAAGACAATAGCGTCTACAAAAAAGAATTGTTTGATTGGGGAATACATTTGCTTTTCAAGCATACTCCTGAAGGGAGTCTCATCATTGGAGATTCACACGAATATGCAGAGGTTAAGGATAGACAAAGTTTGGGTTATGGGATCAATCAATTTATTAATGAATTGATCATTGAAGAAGGGAAGAGAATATTGGATTTACCACACTGGAAAATGGCTCGGTATTGGGCAGGATATTACACTCAACACGACGAGAAAGAAATTTTTCGACACAATATAGAAGACAAAATATTTGTCATCACTGCTATTGGAGGTAAAGGTATGTCAACCAGTTTGGGGTATGCCAAATCTTCGGTAGAAAATATTTTCGATTGATTACAAATTTATTTGAAAATACGATTAAGACATAGATAGTAATATGAAATATGATGTAAAATTAGCAGTTCTAGATATGGCCGGGACCACTGTTAAGGATGATCATGAGGTAGAAGATTGTTTTGCTAAAGCAGCAAAAGAGACGGGACTACAGGTAAGTGAAGAAGAAATATTGGCGGCTCAAGGTTGGGCTAAAAGGTTTGTATTTGAAACATATTGGGAAAAACAAATAGGTGAGCGCTCTTCACTTTGGCTGGAAAAGGTAGACTACTCTTATGCTGCATTCCGCAATATTCTGGAAGACCATTACCGTACTTCTGATATCTATCCTACAAAGGGTGCTGAAGAGATATTTCAATTGCTTCGAAGCAATGATGTTAAAATTTGCCTTACAACGGGCTTCTACAGAAAAGTTGCGAATATCATACTGGATAAATTAGGCTGGTTAGATGGTTTAAATGAAAGGCATGTTGGAAATGGAGATTCAGTAATTTTTCAATCCATTACCAGTGATGAAGTCCCCAGCGGTCGCCCTGCACCAGATATGATTTTTAAAGCAATGGAAAGTGCAGGCATTTCTGATGCTCGCCAAGTTATTAAAATAGGGGATACCCCTTCAGATATAAAAGCAGGGAAAAGAGCCAATTGCTTGTTATCTATGGCTGTAGGCAATGGTACACATACAGCTGAACAATTGTTACCTTTTGAACCAGACTTAATTTTGAAATCACTTTGTGATTTAGAAAGTGTATTGTTAGAAAAAGTGACTTAGTACAATTATTGGTTGTGTAAGTACACTTTAAAGATTATAGCTTCTTCACTAGTTTTATTATTTACAGAGTGAGGAATTCTTCCATCAAAAAATAAAGTATCTCCTTCTTCTAATTTTACAATACTGTCTTTCAGGCCGTATTCAATATTGCCTTTGAGCATATGAAGCAATTCCATGCTATCGTTTGATACAGGTGGTCTGTAAGTTTCTGGCGCAACCACAACCTTATTGACCATGATGTTTCCTGATTTCAAAGATTCTGAAATAAGCGATTCATAGGTCAAGCCTATTGAATCATCTCTTGTTTCTAGTTCTCCTTGACCTTTTTTTATGTGAATAAATGTAAGTGGTTTTGGACTCCCTACAGCTTCAACGAGATCAGATAAAGGCACATCTAAAGCTATAGAAATCTTGTGTAATACAGGTAAAGAAGGTAGAGTTCTAAAATTTTCAATTCTTGATAAGAGTCCAGCGGTAATCTGGCTTTTTTCTGCTACTTCCTGGAGGTTCATCTTTTTATTTTTCCTAATTTCTCTGATCCGCTTTCCAACTTTTCCAAGTTCTACACTTCTCATAAGGCTTAAGTTTTTTGTCTTCTAGGTTAAATTCTCTAATAGCGGCTTACAAATTACATAATATATTAATTGAAAGCCATCGAAATTTAAAATTCACTAAAATTAGTTAGTGTTATTTAAACTTAATCTAACATTCGCCAACGTAAACCAAAGCGAAAACCGGAACCAGTAGAAAATGGATAATTGGCAGTCTGAAAATATAGCTCATCGGTACGTATTTGTTGGGTGAAATTTTCCCATTTAAAATAAGCCTGAAACTTGGTTACTCGAAAGGCTAGGTAAAAATCTACGCTTGGGTACCAATCCAATTCTTCTTCATTTTGTAAGATGAATTGCCCCACCAAGGGGTTGTATGTGTATGGGGTGAAAGAACTAAGCATTCTAAGATCTGCTCCAATCATAATATTTAAATACCTAAACCATTTATTTTGATAATACAAGCTATGCTTAAATGATAATTGAGGTACTCTTATTACATCTTCAGAACTTTCTTGAAATGCAACGATATTGATTAAGTGAAATTTCCCAAGATTGATTTGCTGGTCTAAAGTAAATTGTATCAGGTTGATCGGACTACTTAGTTGTGTAGGAATTGCATTTTCGTTAAAGTAGATGTATTCATTGATTAAAGTATACTGCCCACCTAAATTAATGTTTAAAGAAGGGAGTTCATAAGAGGCCTTTAGACTGGTCGTTAA
>JBCBCD010001032.1:1177-2880 GCA_038530915.1 Bacteroidota bacterium | reverse complement strand
CAACCACTTATTTTAGAACTAGCTTGCGGAAGAGGTGAATACTCTTTAGGATTGGCAAGAATGTATCCTGATCGAAACTTTATTGGCGTAGATGTTAAAGGAGCAAGAATTTGGCAAGGGGCAAGTATTGCACTTAAAGAAGGCTTGAATAATGTAGCTTTTTTGCGCACACGAATTGAACAGCTCACAAACTTCATCGACCAAAAAGAAGTAGATGAAATTTGGATTACTTTTCCTGACCCATTCTTAAGAAATTCGAAGTCCAATAGAAGATTGACTTCTCCTAATTTCTTGAAAGCCTATCGCCAAATATTGAAACCAGGTGGAATCGTACATTTAAAGACGGATTCTCCACAGTTGTACGATTTTTCTTTAGAGGTATTTGAAGCGGATGGGCAAGTCCATATTTTATACCAAAACTATGATATCTATTCAAAGCCATTGGACTTTCCCGAGTTGGAAATCAAAACGCATTATGAGCGCTTACATTTGGCGGATGAAAGGAAAATCAAGTATTTGCGCTTTCAAATTAATTAATCAGCTAAGGTAAGACCTTTATCGATCAGGCATTGCGAATTTGAATGCCAGTCATATTGTTTTGAAGTAATATCAGTGATGTGCTTGCATTTAACACCATGACCTCTTTTTTGAAGTTGTGAAGCGATTGGTTGTAATAACTCATGTTTAACTTTAAACATTCGAGTTACCAAATGGGAGCATGTTCCAAATTAATGGTATGCTGATAAAACATTTTTGCGGTTCCCTCAAAGGATGGAGTATAATCAGAGATATAGAAGTGGTGTTCTTTTAATTCTTGTGATATGTTGAGCAAGTTGTTTCTCGAAAGATTTGCTTCAACAGCAGATGCAACTATATCAGTTGAGTCGAGCACATTTACTTTCTGCTCAAAATAATCCTCAATATTTTTTCTGATCAAAGGATAATGAGTACAAGCCAACAAGATGGCTTCAATATTTTCAAAACCTTCATTTGACAAATAGTTATCCAGAATCACATCACTTAAATTATTAGAAATATAACCTTCTTCAATCATGGGAGCCAATAAGGGAGTAGCTAGAGAAAACACATTCAGATGAGGCTGTAGCATTTGTAAAAAATGAGGATAAATACCTGAATGAGTGGTGGCTTTGGTTGCAATTACACCTACCTTTTGATATTCTTGTTGTGCAGTATATTTGACCAAAGGATCAACCACATTGATAAAGTGAACCTGATCTTTAAAGAAAGAAGTCAAAATTCGATAGGCTGCGGTAGATGCAGAATTGCATGCAACAACTATCATTTTACAATCTTTCTCTAAAAGAAACTTAGCAATCCGGAGACAATAATATCGAATGGCATCTGGTGATTTATCACCATAAGGCAAGTGTGCAGTATCACCAAAATAGACTATCCTTTCATTAGGAAGCTTTTCAATAATGGCATTGGCGACAGTAAGTCCACCAATGCCAGAATCGAAAATGCCAATAGGCTGGCTGGAATTCAAACGAGGTATCAATTGATACTCTGGTATTTGGTATATAAATTATTTAACCTTTGCTTTCACTTTTTCAGTGATGTCATTTGACTCATCTGCATACAACAAAACACCTTGCTCAAAAATGAACTGATAGCCTTCAGCTTCAGCTACTTCTTTGATTGCAGCATTAAGCCTATCTATGATAGTATTAATGCTGCAATCA
>JBCBCD010001032.1:0-1167 GCA_038530915.1 Bacteroidota bacterium | reverse complement strand
TTGATTGCAGCATTAATACTATCATAGATAGGCTTCAAAAGTTCTTGTCTCTTGGTATCCAACTGAGTAACCATATCATTCTGCATTTTTACAATTTCCTGCTCCTCTGCTTGAAGCTTTTGACCTTGCTCTTGTTGTTGAAGAGGAGATAATTTACCCTCATCAGCTTGTTGTTGCAAACCTTGAACCTTCTTTTGGAAGGCTTCAACTGATTGTTGGTATTTTTTCTGAAGCTGAGTTTGTAATGCTTCAAGATTAGATTCTGCTTGTTTAACAGATGGTAATTCGCTTAAAATTTTAGCGGAATTTACATAGCCAAATTTTTGTGCCTGTGCTGATGCTACAAAACAAAAGCTAGCTATGATAAATAGACTAATTCTCAATGCTTTTTTCATTCGTGAAGTTTTCTAAAGTAAGTAAAATTTATCGCTTAGGCGGTGCAAAAATACAGTTTTATTTCATACTAACTAAGCTTAGGTTCAACTTTAGTTATTACATAAAAAGTATTGGCACCTCAATTTTTAATTATTCATTAAAATCTGATGTACATACTACTGTAGCATCTTAATGATATCATCCGTTTTATCAAATGCGGTTTTTGAAAAGATAACTCCGGCAGTTCCTGATTTGTCAAGTATGATATCATAACCTTTGTCTGTAGCATATTTTTCTATGGCGGCATAGACCCTGTCCTGAATAGGTTGTACTAAAGCACGTCTTTGTTCAAATAAGGCACCTTCGGGACCAAAGCGGTTCTTCTGTAAATCCTGTACAGATTTTTCTTTTGCCATGATTTCCTCTTCTCTTTGTCTGCGGGCATTATCGCTCAATAACACTTGCTCAGCCTGGTACTTATTATACATACCTTTAATTACATCATATTGCTGAGCTATTTCTTGTCTCCATCTTGCAGCAAGACCATCTAATTCCTGTTGTGCCTTTTGGTAATCAGGCACAGCAGCAAGTATTTGTTCAATATCTACTAAAGCAACACGCTGGGCATTTACCTGAACTGTTCCAAGGAACATCAATAAGCCAGCTACAAGACCTACTTTGATAAATGTTTTGATGTTTGATCTTTTCATATTGGTTTGTATTTCTTTTGTCAAAATAAAAACACTTTTTTAAGTCTCAGACAAATTTACAAGTTACACATTAACAATAGTT
>JBCBCD010001031.1:0-2881 GCA_038530915.1 Bacteroidota bacterium | reverse complement strand
GGCTATTGTTTGTTCTAGGATCTGTAAATTTTTTTAAAATGCTGTTTCGGCATCTGCCGTACTGTTAAAAAGTGATATACCAGGAAAAGGAGCATGTGCTTCTTGTAATAAGGATTCTAGCTCTGCAACCTTTTCAGGATGTTTTGCAGCAATGTTGTTTTGCTCACCTAAATCATCCTTTATGTTGTATAATTCTGTTGCTACTTCTTTAGTATCGTCTCTCAGGTTGAGTTTTACTAACTTCCAATCTCCTTGCAAGACTGCTTGTTTACCACCAGCTTCATAAAACTCCCAGTAGAGGTATTCGTGTGTTTTTTGTTCATCTTCATTTCCTAGAAGGGTAGGTAAGAATGATATGCCATCGATGTTTGAAGGCTTATCTACCTGAGCAATGTCACAAAATGTAGGCAATACATCCCAGAAAGCTGAAATGTGATTGGTAGTTGTTCCTGCAGCAATTTTGTTGGGCCAACATGCGATGGTAGGCATTCTTATACCTCCTTCATAAAGGTCACGTTTGGTGCCTCTCAGCGGGCCATTGCTGTCAAAGAAGTCTGCTTTATGGCCTCCTTCTTGATGTGGTCCATTGTCACTAGTGAAAATAATAAGGGTGTTTTCATCCAAGCCAAGTTTTTGTATTTGATTCTTAATGTTTCCGACAGTCTGATCGATCAACTCTATCATCGCTGCAAAACCCTTTTCTGGATTGGGCCAATCTTTTTCTGCGAAAACCCCGTAGTCAGGCACTTCCATACCATCACCCAAAAAATATCCTGCTTCATTATTGGTATGAGGAATGTTTAATGCAAGGTAAAGGAAGAAAGAAGTGTCTTTATTGGATTCTATAAATCGCAAAGCATCATTTTCAAATAAAGGATGTGTATGTTGTGCTTTTTCTTTGGCTACTCCGGTTCCTTCCGGCATTCCATTCTTATGATACTTGGCATAATTGAATGAACTGTCCACTACATTGCCCTCTATGTATTCCTTCTTTCCATCTCGATATAAAAATTCTGTATAAAAGTTGTGAGCATGCCACATATTAAGATAGCCATAGGCCTGATCAAAACCATTTAATTCTGGATCATTGACCGGAGGTGGATGCCCCACGCCCCATTTGCCTACTAAACCGGTTACATAACCCGCTGACTTTAGAGCTTCTGCGATGGTGATTTCTTCCGCTTGCAATAATTGACCACTAGGTTGATTACCTCTCACGGATGCATGTCCGGTATGTTTGCCTGTAAGTAAGGCTGCTCTGGAGGGTCCACATACGGTTGAACCCGAATAATGACGAGTAAATCGCAAGCCTTGCTCAGCAAGCTGATCAATATTGGGAGTTTGTAAGGTTTGTTGGCCATAACAGCTTAAATCCCCATATCCCATATCGTCAACTAAAATATAGATAATATTGGGTGGCTTAGGAGAACTTTCAGTTGTCTTATTTTCAACGCTTGTATTACAGGCTGTTAGAATTAACAAGAAAGAAGCAGTCAGCAATTTAGATGCCAAATTTAGTTTTATCATTTGTTTATAGGTTGTCTGGTAAAACTAAATTTGGCTCAAGGGTGCCGTTTGCTCTTTTATCTTTTTAAATTGCTTTATTGTTCAAGCTGAAGAGTCCAGCGCCGTGTGGAGGTAGTTTTTGAGTGAAAAAATCAGCAAAATTGCCAATGTCTTTTTTATTCCAAAGATCCCGTATCAATGTCTTTTTTCCTTGTAGTAAAACTTTAATTTCTTGTTCAGCATCTGAAATGTTGAAGATTGCCAGATAACTTTTTGAATCATCTGTGGCATCTGCTCGCCAGGCTATTGAAGATTCTGTTCTAAAAAGCTGGCGATTGTTCTTGCTTTGCTGATTGACTTTTAAGGCTTCTTTATTTGTGATCAATGAAATGGATAGCTCATCGCTTTCTGGAAAATGACCTCCAAACATGAGAGGATTTCGAAAGATACACCACAATGTCATGAGGGTATATTGTTCATCTTTTGTAAAGTTGGTTTGTCTGGGTGCTCCAATCTCTCCTCTTATGCCAATTTTTCCCAACGGTAGCATATCAGCATCAGGCCAATGTCCCGGTACTACTCTGGTAGACCATTCGTGACATCTTTGAAATTGCCTTTTTAATGCTTCCCATTCATCCCAAAAATCAGCAGAAATGCGCCACATATGGGCATGTCTTCTCAAGTGATAAGCATCTCCAATGTAAGCTGCCCCCGGAGAGAGGCTCAAGACAATATCTCGACCACAATTTGCGGTAGCATAAGAAAGGGCTTCTACCTCATCCACTCTGTAATGAGAAAACTTACCTTCTCCATCCCATGAACCCAAATCATCTGCTTTTATAAAATCTACATCCCAGGAAGCATATAATTCTAAGATGGATTTATAATATGCTCGTCCTCCTTCTAAGGTACAATCAATGCCATACATGCTGTTGTACCAGAGCGATTGATCAGAGGGGTTGGCAACTTGCTTGGCCGTATGTACACTTCCCATTATAGGAGTATCTTGATGAGCAGCTATCCAGGGTATACCTCGCATAATATGAATACCAAACTTTAAACCCAGACTATGAATGTAATCAGCCAGTGGCTTGAAACCTTTTCCTCCGCGAGCAGAAGGAAAACGTTTTTCATCAGGGACTAATCTTCCAAAGGAATCGATAAGGAATGGAATATGAACCTCTTTATAATTCTCTTTTGTTGCTTCTGGTGCATACCATCCCAGATCGACCACCACATATTCCCATCCATATTGTTTAAGGTTTTTTGCCATATAATCGGCATTGGCTCTTACTTCAGCTTCGGTAACATTTACACCAAAACAATCCCAACTATTCCAACCCATAGGAGGGCATTGAGCCAATGAAGATTTTAC
>JBCBCD010001030.1:0-2884 GCA_038530915.1 Bacteroidota bacterium | reverse complement strand
CACCGTTTTGAAGATAGAACCCGAATACAACTATTTATACCTTTGCCTTTTAAATATAAGGACAGAGTCATTTCGCAAGAACTCAACTTATTGCTTCAAAAAGGATACACCAGAGTATTGTTAGATAATGAATTACAGGACATTCAGGATCTTCTTGAAAGTAAGCACAAAGTTTTATCAAAAACCATCAGTGAAATAGATCAAGCACGAATGTTGATTTTGATCGATCGTTTTATGGTACAAAAAGAAGATGAGGAGAACGCAAAACGCATCAATGATTCGATTCAAACTGCCTTTTATGAATCTGAAGGAGATTGTATAGTGGATGTCATTGGAAAGGAAAGGCAAAACTTCAACAATCGTTTTGAGTTAGATGGATTAACCTTTGTAGAACCCACCCCACAATTATTCAATTACAATAATCCATTTGGAGCATGTCCACAATGTGAAGGATTTGGCATGGTAATGGGTATTGATAAAAATAAAGTGATACCCGATCAAAGTCTTTCAGTATATGAAGGTGCAATAATGTGTTGGAAGGGAGAAAAATTTGGTCAATGGTTGAATAGACTACTTGAAACAGCTCACTTGTTTGACTTTCCCATACATAGAGCTTACCAAGACCTGACCAAAAAAGAGCAGAAGCTCCTTTGGAATGGCAATGAACACTTTGACGGAATCAATGCATTCTTCGAGGAATTGGAAGAAAAGACTTACAAGATCCAAAATAGAGTGATGTTGGCCAGGTACAGAGGGCGTACAAAATGTCCTACCTGCGAAGGTGGCAGACTCAGAAAAGAAGCCAATTACGTAAAGATTAAAGGTAAAAGTATTACCGAGCTAATCGATATTCCGGTAGATGAGCTATTAGATTGGTTCAAAGGTTTACAACTCAGCGAATTTGATCAAAAAATTGGCAAACGACTGCTCCTTGAAGTAACCAACAGACTTCAATTCATGTTGGATCTGGGTTTATCTTATTTGACCATCAACAGGGTTTCATCTACGCTTAGTGGAGGAGAAACACAACGCATCAATCTGACTCGTACACTGGGCAGTAATCTTACCAGTTCAATGTATATCCTGGACGAGCCTAGTGTAGGCTTGCACCCACGCGACACCAATAGGTTGGTAAATGTACTAAAGAGGTTAAAACAACTAGGCAATACCGTTATAGTTGTAGAGCACGAAGAAGATGTGATCAGTAGTGCAGACTATTTGATTGATATTGGACCTAAAGCTGGCATCTTTGGTGGTGAGGTCGTTTTTGCAGGTCCATATGAAGACATCTATGACAAGGCCAATGATTCCCTAACAGCCCAATATATGAGCGGTAGAATGGAAATTCCGGTTCCTGCTCATAGAAGACCAGCTAAGAACTTCATCAAGTTGATAGGTGCCAGACAAAACAACCTTAAACGCATAGATGCTCATTTCCCTTTAAATACCTTGACGGTTGTAACAGGGGTTTCCGGTTCAGGGAAAACTACTCTGGTCAAGCAGATCCTCTATCCATTATTAAAAAAACATCTGGGCGAAAACTATTCAAAATCTCCGGGGCTACACGACAAAATAGAAGGTGCTTTAAAGGAAATTACGCAGGTAGAGATGATCAATCAAAATCCTATCGGAAAATCTTCCCGTTCCAATCCGGTTACTTATGTAAAAGCTTATGACAGCATCCGAAGCTTGATGGCCAATCAGCAATTATCTAAAATTAGAGGATACAAACCCAAGCATTTCTCTTTCAATGTAGATGGAGGTAGATGTGATGCATGCAAAGGAGAAGGAGAACAAGTGGTAGAAATGCAGTTCCTGGCAGATGTAAGGCTCGTTTGTGATGTTTGTAAAGGGAAAAGATTTAAGCAAGAAATTCTTGAAATCAATTATAAAGAAAAAAACATCAGTGATATCTTATCACTAAGCATAGATGAGGCTTTAGAATTTTTCAGCGATGCAAAGGATGTTGTTAATAAAATAAAGCCATTACAGGATGTAGGATTGGGCTACGTCAAATTAGGTCAATCGTCAAGTACCTTATCTGGTGGCGAAGCTCAAAGGGTAAAACTAGCTTCTTTCTTGGCTAAGGATAAGACATCTGAAAAGATATTCTTCATCTTTGACGAACCTACTACTGGACTTCATTTTCACGACATCAGAAAACTATTGGATGCACTCAATGCTTTGGTTGAAAAAGGACATACAGTGCTTGTCGTAGAACACAATATGGAAGTCATTAAAAATGCTGACTGGATTATAGATTTAGGGCCTGAAGGTGGTAAAGAAGGAGGAAACCTGGTCTACCAAGGTACTCCGGAAGGATTGGTAGAAATGGAAGCTTCTTTCACAGGTAAGTATTTGAAAGAAAAACTGGGTCATTAGGTAATTTTGTGATGTGTGATGTGTGATGTGTAGAAGAGCAATAAAAAGCGCTCGTTTCCATTGCTGGAAACGAGCGCTTTATTGGTTGTGATGGAATTTATTCCATTAATCATACAGTCGGTGGAATAAATTCCACCTCAACCATCTTATTCTATTATAATCATTTTCTTCGTCACTGCTTGATCTACTGTTTCTACAGTGTAATAAATTACTCCAACTGCCAAATCTTCAGCTTTAACCTCTACTGTACTTCTTCCTGCTCCAAATGCTCCATTCACTACTTTCAATACTTTACCAGTTACATCATTGAAGGTGATCGTCACATCTGATGCTTGTGGTAAGGTGAAGGAAATCTGTGAGGTTGCATTGAATGGGTTCGGTACGTTTTGGTAGACTTCGAATACTGATGCTTGTTCTGTCAAACCGAAGTTTAAGGCTACATCCAACTGCTCGTTGTTTGCTCCGTATGCTTCTGCTGATGTGTAACGTGAGTTAACGTTCA
>JBCBCD010001029.1:0-2888 GCA_038530915.1 Bacteroidota bacterium | reverse complement strand
TTATTGGCAGTTTTGTAGGCCTTAATATCACCTCCAAACTGATAAGGAAGGAATGGATCGGTAGAAGGATCCCAGACCTGTACATCTATACCATTTAATATTCCTCTGGATTTAATAGACTCAGAACGGATAAGTCCTTCCAATCCATTGGAATAAGTTCTCAACTCTTCCATGTAGTTAGGAGAAACGGTAGTGAGTCTCCAGCAAGTTCTTATCGCACTTGCGAGTGGATTAATAGTATCGTTCCAATCTAATAACCCTCTTGCATTTGAATCGTAATAAGGCAATAAGTGATCTTTATTCCAACCATAAGCACCATGATATTCTCCATTGTGGATGGTAAAAACAGTAGGGATAAAGTCCATCATTTTATAATCAGGACTATACTTCAAGAAATAAGGAATCAAACCGGTTTGATGATCGTGACAATGTAGAATGGAAGGTTTGATATCCATCATTCGTATCCAATGCAAAGCGGCTTGTTGGAAACACAACCAACGCTCTATGTCATCTCCAAAATTGGTACCATCCTGAGCCTGATAGATACCAGGGCGATCAAACTTACCCGGAATATTAGCTACATATAATGAATAGCCCAGGTCGTTATTATTCACATATTCAATGCTAAAGGGTACCATCCCTCTAAATAGGCGGATGGCTCCTCTGTAAACTTCACTGTAAGACTGATTGAGTAACCATTTGGTTTGATATTTTGGAATGATTACGGCGGTATTTTGTCCGATCTTGTTTAAGTATTTTGGTAAGGCACCAACAACGTCACCTAGTCCACCAGCTTTAGCTGCAGGGTAGCATTCAGGACTGATTTGAAGTATTTTCATAGAAGGAAATACTGTTTTATAGAAGGTTTTAATTTAGGTTAAAAACAGCATTTTACCACGAATGGAAAATTGCACTCGTCAATATAAGGATTACACTATAAAAAACAGAAGGTTGTATGTAATAGGTGAGAAAAAACATACAATTAAGATTTTATGATGCTTACGGCACCATAAAATCTTAAATTACTTGAAGTGCTTATGCTTCAGTTTCAGTTTCAGTTTCGTTCTTTTGTTCTCTTTTTTGCTTTTCAATTTTCTTCATTGCAGAAGCATTAGGTCTTACTTTGCCGTATGAACCACGCCAAATTTTACCTCTTTTTGATCTCTTATCTCCTTTACCCATGGTTTCAATTTTATTATTTTTCAAATGGAGTGCAAAAGTAGCGAAAAATAGAGAAAAGTTTAAGGGTTTAAGCGTTTAAATGTTTAATAGGCAAAAGCTTCTATCTCTCTACTATTAAGCATTCAGCCATTCTTTTAATTCTCCTGCTTTACTACTACTAACAATTGGGTCAGTTGCTAATGGTGGTTCCAGCTTTACTTTTAACCTACCTTTAAAATAGGGATTGACTCTTTGAATGGCTTTGATATTAGCGATGAGATTTCGACTTATTCTAAAAAAATCTCTAGGGTCTAAAATTTCTTCCAAGGCGTTGAGAGCATATTTAACAGGATACTTTTTGCCATCAAAATCATGTAAGCACACAAAATTGCCTTCTGCATAGAAATAAGCCGCCTTTGAAGTAGGTACTGAGATCATAGCATTTCTATAATTGACTAAAAATCGACTTTTGTACTGAACAGTATTTATTGTCATCTGCCTGGCGAGTTGTCCATAGTCAATAATAGGATCTGTGTTTTGTAATAGACGTAATTTATCTAATGCTTTAAAAACGTCTTTATTGGCGATGGGTTTTAATAAGTAATCAACGCTATTCACTTTAAAAGCCTGGATGGCAAACTCATCATAAGCCGTAGTGAAAATAATAGGTTTACGAATTTCAAGCCTTTCGAATATTTCGAAACTGAGTCCATCCGTCAGTTGAATATCCATAAAAATGAGACTTACCTCTGAGATATTTTCACTTAACCATTCAACAGCTTCTTGAACGCTTCTGATGACAGCCAGTACCTCTGTTTTTTCATAATATCCTCTAAGCGCTTGTTGGATGTTCTTTGCTGCTATGATTTCATCCTCAATGATTATTACTTTCATATGGCCTGTTTGGTTAAACTTAATAAAGGTAAGGTGACTTTGAATGAATCAATGGTCTGCTTCCATTCAACATTATCCTTTACAAGAAAAGCATAACGGTTTTGGATATTGGCTAGACCAACACCAGTTGAATCAGCACCATTATTTGTTTTCCAAATGGAGTTTTTCACGAGTAAATAGTTACCATTTTTAATAATTTCAATCCGAAGTGGGTGCTTTTCGTTAAAATCACAATGTTTGATCGCATTTTCAACCAACATTTGGAGCGTTAAGGGAGGAATCATGAAGGTTGAAAGATCTCCAGTGATCTCCATTTTTATTAAAATGGTATCTGCAAATCTAATTTTTATCAAAAAAAGATAATCCTCCAAAAAACTCAATTCCTCTTCTAAAGGAATCGCTTCCTCATTTCTGGTATTTAGGATTTGACGATATAATGAGGATAAATGTCTTAAATAGGCTCTGGCATCCTTTGATTTTTCGTCAATAAGACCATATAAAGTATTTAGATTATTAAAGAGAAAATGAGGAGAAATTTGACTTTTGAGGTTAGCCAGATTAGCCATTACCTTCTCTTTCTCTAAGCGTTCTGATTTAAGAGCCTCTATCTGCCATCGTTCAAATAAATACCTAATCTGATGAAAAGCATTAGCAAAAATAACCATAAACAAAACCCAGGTAGAAACAGAAATAATGTGAAACCATCCTATGGTATCATTAGAAAAATTGTTGATTTCATATAACTTCCTTGGTATGTAGAATACAAAAGCTATCACAAGGCAGATCGATAAACTTGTAAGAAACGTTTTTACTATTCCCTTTAATGTTTTTTG
>JBCBCD010001028.1:0-2889 GCA_038530915.1 Bacteroidota bacterium | reverse complement strand
AGTCTGATATTGATTCTACCTTCAATTAACATCTTGTATAAGCTGTACCAAGAAAGACAAGAAGAAAGAAAAGTAGAAGCTTTCATTGCGGATTATTTTAACGAAACAAGTGAAACCAATTGTTTAGATTACAGCCTAATTGAAGGTGATAGTACCCAGAAGTTAGTTTTACAGCTTATTGGTAAAACAATTATGGAGGATTCAATAGAAACGCTTTCCAGTTTTCTACCCAATTATGGTCTAAAGAATACAACTTTAGGAGTCATACAAGGTTCCGACGTAGGTTTAGAGCAATTAAAAAGAATGGAATTAAGGATGAATAATTTAGATGAATTTGCAGAAAGACTTCAAGTAATGAATGAAGAAAAATCAGAACAAGAAAAACATATAGAACGTCTGCAAGTTCAGATTGATAGCATTATCAAGGATACTATTGATTTTCAACACATCGTAGATGAAGCGAAGGTCATTTTCCCCAACTTAACAGCTATGGGTTATGCAAAGGCACAAATGACGCATTTTGAAAACAAAGAAAAGCCAATTCCCACTTTCTTTATCCAATGGAGCCGATCAAAATCAGCTGCTCAAAGAAGACTGGATGAAGAAAAACTTTCCAATTTCTTAAAAATCAGAGCCGATCTGGATACCTTGCAACTCATCAGGTACTAAGTGGTTTTTGGTTCTTGGTTTTTAGTTGTTAGGCTTTGGTGATGTAAAATAAATTCTATAAAAACTAACAACTAAAAACACACATTAAGAGTACTTTTAATTGTCTAAGTCGAAGGTCTTATGTCTAAGCAAGTGCCGTTTTAGATCTTCGACTTTAGACATTAGACCAATAAATATGGATACACACTCAATTGATACTGCATTAATAATTGTAGACCTCCAATTTGATTTTTGCATGGGCGGAGCTTTAGAAGTCCCCAATGGGGAATCTATTGTAAGTACAGTCAATGCACTCATTCCTAATTTCCAGCATATTTTAGCATCCAAAGACTGGCATCCTGCCAATCATACAGCTTTTGCTGCCAATCACCCTTGGAGGAAACCCGGACAGACCATTGAGTGGAAAGGCCATTCTCAAACTCTTTCTATCATTCATTGTGTTCAGGAAAGTTTTGGTGCTGAGTTTTACAGTAAGCTTCAAGCAGAAGCCATACAAAAAGTTTTCTTTAAAGGAACCCACCCGGATTTTGATTCTCATTCTGCCTTTTTTGATGCTTACAGAGGTATGGATACAGGCTTAAATGATTACTTACAAGCACATTCAATCAAAAAATTATACCTTGCGGGCCTATCGCTGGATGATGCGGTTTTAAAAACAGCTAAAGATGGTGAAGCATTAGGTTACGAAGTCACTATCATAATTGATGCGACACGAGCAAATTCTGAAGAAGATCAAGCAAATGCGTTGCAAGAATTAAAAGAGTTAGACATTCAAGTAACTGAAAGTCAATTGATAATCAAGGGATAAGCAATAATCATACTAACCAAATTTTAAAAACTGAAAATTCTAAAGCTATGCAACAGACTACGCTTTCTTCTAAGGATTTAATGATGCTTGA
The DNA here is from genome assembly GCA_038530915.1 of Bacteroidota bacterium. Lineage (GTDB taxonomy): Bacteria > Bacteroidota > Bacteroidia > Chitinophagales > Saprospiraceae > JANQPA01. Next base: position 1,321 of record JBCBCD010001028.1, on the reverse strand, counting down.
AGATCAGTATGGGGCTCACAATTATCATCCGATTCCTGTGGTTCTTTCACGTGGTGAGGGAGTACATGTCTGGGATGTTGAAGGCAAACAATATTATGATTTCCTTTCTGCTTACTCGGCAGTAAATCAAGGACATTGCCATCCAAGAATCATCAACGCACTTACTGAGCAAGCTCAAAAACTAACACTAACCTCCAGAGCATTTTACAATGATGTTTTGGGTCGTTATGAAAAATATATTACTGATTACTTTGGTTATGACAAAGTTCTTCCAATGAATACAGGTGTAGAAGGTGGAGAGACTGCCATTAAGCTGTGTAGAAAATGGGCTTACGAAGTAAAAGGTATTCCTTCAAATCAGGCAAAAATTTTATTCGCAACCGGTAATTTCTGGGGACGTACTTTGGCTGCTATCTCTTCATCTACCGATACTGGTAGCACCAGAAATTTTGGTCCTTTCATGCCGGGTTATGAAATTATACCTTACAATGACCTCAGTGCCTTGGAAGAAGCACTAAAAGATCCTAATGTAGCTGGTTTTATGGTAGAACCCATCCAAGGGGAAGCTGGCGTAGTCGTACCTGATGAGGAGTATCTACCAACTGCTTTTCAAATGTGTCGGGAGGCTAATGTATTATTCATAGCTGACGAAGTACAAACAGGAATTGCTCGTACAGGTAAGTTGATCTGTTGTGACCACCACGGTTTTAAACCAGACATTCTGATTTTAGGTAAAGCTTTATCAGGTGGGGTATTTCCTGTATCTGCTGCTTTAGCAAGAAATGAAATCATGATGACCATTAAGCCGGGTGAACACGGTTCTACTTTTGGTGGGAATCCACTAGCTTGTGAAGTCGCGATGGCTGCTCTCGAAGTAGTCAGAGATGAGAAACTTGCAGAAAATGCAGCTCATTTGGGTGAGTTGTTTAGAAAAAGAATCCATGAAAACCTGGTTGAAAAATCTGATTTGGTAACTTTAGTTAGAGGAAAAGGGCTTTTAAATGCCATTGTTATCAATGATAGTGAAGACAGTGATACAGCATGGAATATTTGCTTAAAATTGGCAGAAAATGGTCTTTTGGCAAAACCAACACATGGAAACATTATTCGTTTTGCACCTCCTTTAGTAATGACTGAAGATCAGTTGCACGAATGCTGTGATATCATTGAAAGAACAATCATGGAATTTTAGGATGTTAATAGGCTCTTATGTTCTCATACTCTTATGCTTTCATAAGAATATGGGACCATGAGGGCATAAGTCATATTCATATCTCACCATGTCCAAAATGAACTGAAAACTTTTTACAGTAATACAATG
>JBCBCD010001027.1:0-2890 GCA_038530915.1 Bacteroidota bacterium | reverse complement strand
AAAAGGCTCCGTAAAGTTAGATGACATCCCTCAAGCTGATGTGGTCATGATAGTGGGTATGAATCCCGGTACCAATCACCCCAGGATGCTCTCTTCTCTACAAAAACTAAAAGGAAATGGGGGGAAGGTGATCACCATCAATCCATTGGAAGAGGCAGGTTTAAAAAGATTCAAAAATCCTCAAAAGGTAGGCGATTTATTGGGGAGCGGAACAGCTATTACGGATATTTTATTACAAGTAAAAATCAATCAGGACATTCCCTTATTAAAAGCAATCATCAAGAAATTATACATCAAGGAGTCAGAAGTGGGAGGCATTTTCGATCATGATTTCATCCAGGAAAAAACTATTGGCTACAACGAATTAATTGCTGATCTGGAAAAATATGAGCTTTCTTCTTTAATTCAACAAAGTGGTGTGAACGAAAGTCAAATTGATCAAGCAGTGGATTTGTTAGCTTCCGGCAAAAAAATCATCATCTGCTGGGCAATGGGATTGACCCAACATGAGAATGGCGTAGAAAACATCAAAGAATGCGTCAACTTATTGTTATTAAAAGGTAGCATTGGGAAAGAAGGAGCTGGTACCTGTCCGGTAAGAGGTCATAGCAATGTTCAGGGAGATCGATCTGTGGGTATAGTACATGGCACATCGGATGCCTTACATGCCAGTCTGAAAAAAACTTTTCATATAGAAGCCCCTAAATCAAAAGGTCTGGATACGGTGGATGCTATCAAAGCTATGCATGAAGGCAAAGCAAAGGTGTTCATCGCATTGGGTGGCAACTTTCTATCCGCTGCACCGGATACCAATTATACAGCGCAAGCACTGCACAATTGTGACTTGACTGTAAATATCAGCACCAAGCTCAATCGCACTCATGTTATTACAGGTAAAACAGCATTAATTTTGCCAACCCTTGGTCGTTCAGAAAAAGACATGAAAGATGGTAAGAAGCGATTTGTAAGTGTAGAAAATAGTATGGGAAAGGTACACCAATCACAAGGGAGTTTGGCTCCTGCCTCCGAGCACCTGATGAGTGAGCCGGATATCATTGCACACCTGGCAGCTACAACTTTGGGTGAAAAAGCAACTGTAGACTGGTTGAGTCTTGGGCAGGATTACGATGCCATTCGGGGCAAGATTTCTGAAGTTATTGGTGGATTTGAAGATTACAACCAACGGGTAAGAAAAAATGGTTTTTATCTACCTAACAATGCCAGAGTGGGTGACTTTTCTAATCTTCCCCACCATAAGGCTCAATTTACCATATGTAGTCTTCCGGAGCATTATCTACAAGAAGACGAATACTTACTGATGACCATCCGCTCTCATGATCAATTCAACACAACTATTTATGGCATGGACGATCGCTATCGAGGCATTTACAATGAGCGTAGGGTCTTGTTTATGAACTCAGGAGATATGAAAAAAGAAGGAGTATCAAAGCTAGATCGGGTAGACATCAAAAGTGAATATGATGGAGCGGTAAGAGTGGCCCATAATTTTTTGGTGATCCCCTACTCTATTCCCAGTCAGAATTTAGCTTGTTATTTTCCGGAAGCTAATGTGTTAGTACCAATCAATTATTTTGCCAAGCAGAGTCAGACGCCGATTTCGAAATCGGTAAAGGTGAGCTTGGTAAAGGTCTAATGAATTGATTAAACATGTGTTATCCAATGTAAATTTTTCCTTTCAGATACAGTATAGCTTGTCCAGCAATTTGCACTCTATCGTTAACTAACTCACACATTAAATCCCCTTCTCTTTCTGATAATTGTTTGGCAATCAAGTGTGTTTTTTTTAGTTTTTTACTCCAATAAGGTATTAAAGACGAGTGAGCAGAACCCGTAACTGGATCTTCTGGCATGGATGCATTTGCATCAAAGACTCGGGATACAAAATCTACTTCAATCCCTTCAGCTGTAGGAACAATACATAAGTAAGGCAAATTTTTAAGAAAACTCAGATCGTATTCTAGTCTCCTAATGGCTTTTTCATGGTCAAAAAGCAAAATCAAATCCCTACTTGCTAATGCTTCAATTGGTTTATGATTAAATGCTGAAAAGATTTCTTTTGGTATTTCAATTTTCTTGGGTGGCCGAGATGGAAAGTCTAGAGTAATGCTTCCATTTTCAGATTTCCGGGCTTTTAACACCCCACTTTGAGACATAAAATTGATGATATTTAATTCAGGCTCTAAATAACTGAAAATAACATAGGCAGATGCTAAAGTTGCATGTCCGCACAAATCAATTTCATCATGAGGCATAAACCATCGGATTTCATAAAAGTCTTTTTTCCTGACAAAAAATGCTGTTTCAGCCAAATTATTTTCGGCCGCTATACTTTGCATAATCGAGGGTTCTATCCAATCTTCTAAAGGACAGACCGCAGCAGGATTGCCTCCAAACACTCTATTTGTGAATGCATCAACTTGATATATGTCTAGCTCCATTAATTTTCGTTTTCTTGAATTTAGATCAATTATAAGTTTCCATCCATTTAAGCATTGGTGAATATAATGTTTCAATCTCAACCTTTCCTGTCTCATTTTTTTGATCATCGTATAGACGAATCAATTCTTGGTTAAATGCTCTAAAGTGAATGAACTTTCTTGATTCAACCATGAATTTTTCCTGAATGTCGATCATGGTATCTACTTGATGAGATGGTTTATTCTCTTTTACATATAAACTAAAAACTGCCCATGTCATGTATTCATTGAAGGTTGAAAGATTGCTACTGTAACCACGTTTTCGATTATTCCACTTCTTGTAATCAGGAATAGCAGATTCGATTTCGTTGATGTATTGATCAGAAATTGGATTGATATAATTATGATCAATTTCCAGTAAAATTGAAAGAGAAGTATTTACGGAAATTGAT
>JBCBCD010001026.1:0-2895 GCA_038530915.1 Bacteroidota bacterium | reverse complement strand
TTATAAAATTATGGATTACAATGGCCGTAAGGACCCCAATCCTTATCAGGTAGAAAGGACCACGCCCGGCTTGGGTGCCGATCCATTCGTTCCCTGGAATGCTTCCGTAACTTTATTTTCACAACCTTTGATATGGCGACATTGACTAAACATACGGCTTCCGTCTGCATATTCAAACTCTACAAAGTGGTGGTCAAAAATTTCACCATATTCAACACCCGTACGGACCTGACGTCCTCCCATGCCATGAGCTCTCACAGGATAGGCTTGTTTGACCCAATTGCTGACATCCAAATTATGGATGTGTTGTTCGGCGATATGATCTCCACACAACCAGTTGAAGTAGTACCAGTTGCGCATTTGATATTCCATTTCGGTTTGCCCTTCTTTACGTGGACGCACCCATACACCGCCACTATTCCAGTATACTCGGGAAGTATGTATATCACCAATGACGCCTCCGTGTAACATATCCACCCACTTGCGATAAACAGTCTGATAGTGTCGCTGTAACCCAACTACTACATTCAGTTTCTTTTGTTTGGCGACTTTGGCCATTTCCAGTACTTTCCGAACTCCTGGAGCATCCACTGCCACTGGTTTTTCCATAAAGATATGTTTGCCTGCATTGACAGCTGCTTCGAAATGCATGGGGCGGAAACCTGGAGGAGTTGTCAAAATAACTACATCAGACTGCTCAATCACTTTTTTGTAGCCATCAAAACCATCAAATTTATGTTCTTCAGGAACGGCCAATCGGCTGCTGTCTATTTCATAATTTTCCAGCTCACCTTTAATGGTAGTATAACTCTTGTCCAGCCTATCCCGGAAGGCATCACACATGGCTACCAATTGTACATTTTGCTCGGTAGACAATGCTTGTACAGCAGCTCCGGTACCTCGGCCACCACAACCAACCAAACCAACTTTTATAAGGTCACTTCCATCAATATGTGCTTTGGCAGCAAGCAGAGAAGGACTAAGCATCACCCCACCCATAGCAACGCTAGAGGTTTTAACAAACTCTCTGCGGTTTAAACTTTTTGGATCGTGTTTTTTTTCCATAGAATACAAGATTTTAGTATACCATAAAACCTATACTTAGGAGCTATGGCTTATTGTTAAGGCTTATTCGTCAAGGACTAAAGACCAAAATTCTTCCATCTCCTCTTTGGTCGGTTGTTTCAGCGGACGGATGATTCGGAAACCCACAAAAGGCGAATCGGTATTCCACCAAAAGCTCTTGGGCAACTGTGGATCGCGACGTTTCCAATCCATACTCGATTTTGTCCGCGCCGCAGAACGTAAAGACTCCGGATCGTCATCCCAGGATCCTCCGCGAACCGTTCGGGGGTGTAATCTGGTAGGGACCGACCAGGTGTTTTCATTGGTTTTTTCCCCATCGAGGCTAGCATAAAAATCGGCTTTATACTGATCCAGGGTCCATTCTGCAACATTGCCATGCATATCGTACAATCCCCATGGATTTGGTTTTTTGCTACCTACTTTATGATATTTTTCATCACTGTTGCCATAGTGCCATGCATACTCATCCAACTCTTCATGTTCATCACCGAAAGAAAAACTAGTGGTGGTGCCTGCACGACAAGTATATTCCCATTCCGCTTCGGTAGGTAGTCGGTAAAATACGCCTGTTTTTTGAGAAAGCCAACGACAGTAAGAAAGGGCGGCATACTGAGTCATACTAGTTGCAGGATATCCATATTTCCCCATACCAAAAGTCGGATCTTCATAGGGAGGACTTGGTCGCGTAATGGCATCCGCATCCCATTTTTCTTCATTCCCTTCTGGTGATTTATCGAGCTGTTTCTCGCGAAAAAGCTCGTATTCATCAAAAGTAACTTCGTGTACGCCCATCCAGAAGGCTTCCACTTTTACTTTTCGCTGTGGTCCTTCGTCCTCAGATCGCTTGGCCTGGCTTTCAGGACTCCCTATAAGAAATTCACCAGATGGAATGGGAGTCATTTTGAAAGACACTTTCGTACCAGGAATAATCTGCTCATAGACGGTAAAAGAACTATCTGCCTCTTGCTGATTTTGAGCAAATGAGCAATAGGGTAAGATCAAAAAAAACGCAGCGAGCAGATGGTGCCAATAATTAATTGCTTTGTTGAGTAGCATAGCTGTTCGTTTATTTTTTTGTAAAACGCAGATTAAAATTTAACGTAATGTCATTTCCGGTTACGATCTGGCCAAACATGGCCGAAGGCGGCTCAATGTCAAAGGTACTAAATTGAAGATCTTTGCTACCTTCCAGTTGAAGGTCACCATTTTCAAGAAACTTTCCATTAAAGATAACTTCTTGTTCTTTGCTTATCCCTCCAACCACCAATTGCCCTTTTCCCACCAATGTAAATCCTTCATCACTGATCTCGGTGATCACGGCGGGATCAGTCAATTGAAAAGAAATTTCAGGATGTTCCTTGGATTTGAGGGCAGTGCGTATCTTTTTGTTCATGGAAGCCCCACGTCCCCCATCAATGCTCTCCACCTTGAAATTAAAGCTTCCTTGCTTTACAACAGCGCCTTTTTTAAGTTTCTTTTTAAAAATAGCAGGAAGGAGGTGCACAAATCCAGAGTATTCATTAACAACAGCAGTCCATGTGTGCAGGGTAGAAGTACCATCAATGGTAATTTCACTGTCTTCCTGTAAAATAAATTCAGTCTGAGCCTGAAGAGAAATAATCGTTAAAAAGAAGCAAAGCAATAGTCCCGAAAATGTCTTTGTCATGAGTTGGTATGTAGGTTTTTTTAGTGTATAGCTTAAAGCGATTTTATCTATTTCTGCACCTGTTTCAATGACCACTCATTAAATATAATACATCGAAGTCAAACTAGAGCTCTACAACTTTTACTTTAGTTGAAAACAGCATG
>JBCBCD010001025.1:0-2897 GCA_038530915.1 Bacteroidota bacterium | reverse complement strand
CGTTGCCGTTTCAGTAGTGGTATTGTTGCCCACATCTGTCAAAGAAATGCTTACTGTGTTTTGACCAAGGTGACTACAATCGAAATCTTTTTGACTCAAAATGGATGATACAATACCACAGTTTTCATCTCTGCTAACTTCTATATCGCTGATATTGATAGATGCAGTACCAAAATCATCCAATGCAATAGTGATATCTCTAGTACTTATCGTTGGTGCTGTATTGTCTTCAATGATCACCCTTTGGGTTTGAGTGCTGGTATTGCCATTGCCATCGTCATAATTCCAGGTAATGGTATAGGTACCCTGGCTATCGTAGAAAAGAGGGTCATTGGTTGTAGCTTCGAGAGAGGTATGGCAATTATCGCTAGCAGTAGGTCTTGAGGTAATATTGACTGAGCATTCTGTCAAAATATCCGGTAAGTTGCTCACATCAGGAACCGGAGCTCTATTGTCTTGTACGGCTACAGTAGCGGTACAAGTGGTGGTGGAGTTGTCACTGGCAGTAGCTGTTAATTGTACTGTATTATTGCCGATATCATCACAAGAGAAAGTAGTTATATCTAAGCTGAGTACGACCGTATTACAAGCGTTCGTACTACTTGCACTTATGTCCTGAGGCGTAATCGTCGCCTCTCCATTTTCATTGAGCTGTACAGAAAAGTTGGTACAAGAAGCATTTGATGCAGCGGCCTCGATCACGGTCACTGTAGCATCACAAAACCCATTAAGCTCAAATTTATCTACAACAAACAACCTTACTGTATTGTCTCCTATATCATTACAGTCAAAGCTGGATTTATTTACTCTGATGTTTACAATACTACAATTATCAAAAGAACCATTGTCAATTTGATTAGCAGTAATACTTGCTTGATCTTGGTCATCCAGTTCGATGGTGATGTCTTGACATATTGCAGTAGGTAGGATGTTTTCCTCAACTTCAACAAGACTAATACAAGTGGAAATGTTTCCACTATGATCAGTAACGGTGACAGTTACTGGAACAGTTCTGTCTAATTGTTGACAAGTAAAATTAGTTTTGTCTAATACAATAGAAGCAATGCCACAATTATCTTCACTCAGGTCTAATACCAATTCTTCTCCAAATGGATATAACCCATCTTCATTTAAATTTGTCGAAGTTCTTTCTTCACACTCAATGACTGGAGGTGTTTCATCAACTACTTCGACGGTTGCGGTACAAGTACTGGTATTGTTTTGTGGATCAGTTAAAGTCAAGGTAACGGTATTGTCACCCAAGTTAGAACAGTCAAAGCTGGTTTTGTCCAGACTGGCTGTAATTTCCAAACAAGAAACAGGCGGTGTGTTGTTTATATTATCGGTAGTAATGTTTGCGTTTCCAATGTCATCCAATGCGACAGAAAAATCCATACAAATAGCATCAGGTACACGCTCTCCTATCACTGTTACAGTCGATTGACAGTCATCAGTATTGCCGGATCCATCTTCTACCGTCAATAGTACAGTAAGATTGCCTACATCGCTACAGTCAAAATTGGTTTTATCTAAAGAGCGAGATGTTATACTGCAATTATCTGAAGAACCATTATCAATCTGATTGGCTGTGATACTGGCTTGATCTTGCTCGTTCAATGCGACGGTAATGTTTTGACATACAGCAATAGGTGCGGTATTTTCTACCACTTCAACAAGAGAAGTACAGGTAGTCACATTATCACTGTCATCAATGACGGTGATGACTACTGCTTGCTCACCTATTTGGTTACAAGAAAAGATAAATCTATCTAGTGTTAGTGATTTTATTCCACAATTGTCAGACGCTACCACGGATAGGTCATTTACATCAACACCTACAAAACCATCACTGGATAGAGCAGCAACAAAAGATTCACATACAACTTCAGGAGGAGTTTCATCTTTGATTTCTACGGTTGCATTACAAGTGCTGATGTTTTCTGACTCATAACTTAAGGTCAGTGTTACCGTATTGTCACCTATATTAGAACAGTCAAAGCTGGTTTGATCCAGACTTCCGATAAATGCATCGCAAATGATAGGTGGTGTATCATTTACATCATCGGTTGTAATACTAGCGTTTCCATCATTATCCAGTGCTACAGATATATCCTCACAAATAGCATTGGGTAAACTTTCTCCCAATACGGTCACAGTAGCCTGACAATCACCTGTGTTGCCTGATCCATCCTCTACAATCAGTAGTATATTAGAGTTGCCTACGTCCCCACAATTGAATTGTGTTTTAGTCAGTGTGTATTGAATGATGTCACAATTGTCAAAAGATCCATTGTTTATTTGCTCAATACTAAGAGTGGCTAATCCTTCTTCATCTAGTTGAATGGTTGCATCTTTACACAAAGCAGTAGGGCCAATATTTTTCTGTACTTCTACTAGTACAGTACATTCATTAGAGTTGCCATTGTTGTCTGTTGCAGTTAGTTTAACGCTATTGGTTCCGATATTGCTACAGTCAAAATCAGATTTTGATGTCTCTAAAGAAAAATTATTGCAATTATCAGTAGTGCCTTCATCAATATCAGAAGGAGTGATGCTAGCTGAGCCTGAGTCATCCAATTGTATACTTATATCCTTACAAGACATGACAGGCGGTAGTTTGTCTACAATAGTCAGTCGCACATTTAACAAGGAAAGTTCGCTCTGAAAAGGCCCCATGGAAGTAATTGGAGAGAGCTGACCTTCTAAGCTGCCTATAGCATTACAGTCGAAAGTGGCCTGATCAAATTCATCTGGAAGACTATATGAGCTGATCATAAAAGCAGGATCACAATTGACATTTTCAGTCACAAAGAAATCCTCAACTGTAGGTCCTTCAACTGTACCAGTCGGGCCAAGTTCAAGGACTACATCACGAGTAATGACTTCAGGAAATACAT
>JBCBCD010001024.1:0-2902 GCA_038530915.1 Bacteroidota bacterium | reverse complement strand
GCGATGGCAATCCTGAAGATGGTGTTGATGGTTTCAGACTAGACGTTGCAGCAGAGGTGGGTTTAGAATTTTGGCGCGATTACAGACAGGTAGTAAGAGAGGTTAATCCTGAAGCATACCTGGTAGGTGAAATTTGGTGGGAGCAATGGCCAGATAAATTACTTGATCCAGAGCCTTTTACAGGAGGTGATGTATTTGATGCAGTAATGAACTATCGCTGGTATCGAGCGACAAGACACTTCTTTAATAAATCCCCTAATGAAATCAGTGTTACAGAATATGTGGATAGTCTTAAAAGGTTTCAATCTAATTTGCGTAGCACTACTAATTACGCAATGATGAACCTAAATGGAAGTCATGATACTCCTAGGTTTGGAACTTCCATTCTCAATAAAAATGCCTATAAATATCTACCAAAACCAGAGGATGACAGCAGCTATAAATTACATAAACCGGATGCTGCTACTTACAACATTATGCAACTAATGATCGCTCAACAATTTACTTATATTGGAGCACCACACATCTGGAATGGTGATGAAATGGGCATGTGGGGTGCTGATGATCCTAGTTGTAGGAAGCCACTTATATGGCCGGATTACGAGTTTGAAGATGAAGTTTTGCACCCACTGGGGTTAGAAAAACCTACAAATCAAGTCAAGTTTGATAATGATGTATTCGATTATTACCGTAAAATGATTGCTATGAGAAAAGCCAACCCCGTTCTTATCGATGGCGAAATCGAATACCTTACGATTGATGATGAAAACAAAGTATTGGCGTACAGCAGGTATAATGACAATGATGAGGTGATTGCTGTATTTAATGCTTCTGATTCTTCAAAAGAGATTGTAGTACCTATGAAAAAGAGTGCTTCTTACGAAGATGTCTTGAATAATAATGGGACGATTAAAACAGAAGGAGGGCAAATCAGTTTAACATTAGAAGGAAGAACTGCAGCTGTTTTGGTGGCGAAATAGTTTTATTTTTTTAGAGTGGAGTGGTCATTTCACTAGTGAGATGACCACTCCACTCGCATCATGCAAGAGTAGACTCATCACCACACGCCGTGAGGTGATTATTCTAAAACAAAAAACTTAAAAAGAATTTTAATTAATATTAACAAGACTTAAGATAAACTACACAAAATTTAAGGTATTGCATTAGTAGCCACTGTTTGGGCGAGTGCCATGCTTTTTGGCCTCTACATCTTGGCGTTCTATGCCGTTCCTTTGTTTAAAGGGACCATGTCTAAGTGGAATGAAGTCTTACCCAACTTGTACAATCCTGAAGCCCAATCCGCAACCATTGGGATTGGAGTACATTTTGCTGCAGGTGGTATCATCTTAGTTTTAGGCTGTATTCAGCTCATGAGTAAGGTAAGAATGCGTTATCCTGTTTTGCATCGATGGTTGGGTCGAGTATATGTCTTTTCTTCTATGGCTGCTGCTATCGGAGGGTTGATTTTTATTTTTGTAAATGGCACTGTTGGTGGTACCGTGATGAATATAGGTTTTAGTCTTTATGGTTTACTTATGTTTTTAGCTGCGGTAGAAACCATAAGACACGCACGAGCTAAGAGATTTGAACAACATAGAGCTTGGGCCATTCGGCTTTTTGCCTTAGCCATAGGTTCCTGGTTGTATCGTATGGATTATGGTTTTTGGATGCTTTTTACAGATGGGCTTGGCGTAAATAATTTTTTAGGCCCATTCGACAAATTCATGGACTTCTTCTTTTATTTACCCAATCTACTGGTCGCCGAAGTTTTTATTGGAAAATGGAAACTATTCACTAGTAACACGGCCAAAATACTGGCCTCCATTGGATTATTTGGTGCAACTGCTTTCCTGATCTTAGCCACTTTCTTTTTTACCGTTCATTATTGGGGACCAGCTATAGTTAACTTGTTTGTTTAGGCAAAAAAGTGCTTCGCACTTTTTTGCCTAAATAACTTTACTTCGCTCGTTTCATATCAAATGAATCTCCCGGCTTACTATCTCCTTTTCTTGCATCACATTCATCTGACACTAATACAGCTGAACAAACATCACCTGAAACCGTCATGGTATAAACTCCGACCTCATTGTAACATGCCCCTCCTTCTGTAACAATCTTGATGTGTGTATTTCCATCCTTGATAGAAAACTCGCCATTTTCTTCTATGGCTCCATCAGCCCCATAATCAACAGTAAATGTATTGTCCGCTTTGAAGGTCACTTGAATTGGCATAGCATTACCATCCGGTCCTGTAGTAGTCCAGCCCCATGTACCTATAAAATCCTGAGCGTTCATCAATAATGGAGTCATAAGCAAAGCCCCTAAAAGAAATAATTTTGAAAATTTCATTGTTGATTGTATTAATTGGTTAATTGAATTACTTCACTCTTGTAAATTTAAATGAATCACCTGCATTCATTGATCCTTTTCGAACTTCACATTCATCAGAAACTAAAGCCATCGTCAATGTTTTTGCATCTGCTGTGAGTTTATATACTCCCTTTTTATCCATGCATCCACCTCCTTCGTTAGAAGCAGTCATGGTAAGCGCTCCATTTGATACCGAGTATTTTCCAATTTCTTCTGCTGTACCATTCACGAAAAAATCTACCCCATAGGTATTATCAGCATTGAAAGTTAAATGAAGTGTCATAGTATTTCCATCTGGATTTGTAATGCTTGTCATCCAAGTTCCAATATGGTCTTGAGCATTCATAAATAATGGGAACACAAAAAGTACTACGGCAAAAAGCAATTGCGATAATTTCATTGTAAATTAAATTTATTGGTTTATTGAAATATTTAATTGTTTATAAATTATCTAGTGATTGTGATTAATGATTTCAAGTACAAAATCACTCATTCATTGGTCTTTTAACATAGCCCCTCTACGATAAGAGGC
>JBCBCD010001023.1:0-2903 GCA_038530915.1 Bacteroidota bacterium | reverse complement strand
CTTCTTGTCTGATTCGTTGGTTTTGCGATGAAGTGGATATAACAGGCACTACTTACAGTTTTGCCTGGAGTGGCTCTGAAGAAATAGCGGAGCTTATTGAAGATATTGAAAATGAACGCATCAAATTTCAGTGGGAAGATTCAGATCCCGGTGAATTCCTCTCTTTTGATATTTCATCTTCACCTGTAACTGGTGAAACCATACTCATACTCAAAGATTTTTGCGATGACGATGAAGTGGAAGATCAAACTCAGTACTGGGCCAATCAAATGGATTCTTTGAGAAAAGCTACGGGAGGGTAAGAACATGATCTCATCTTGTTATCCTGTTATCTTGTCATCTTGTCTAGATCTATTTCTAATAAAATGACAGCATAACAAGATAACAAGATAATAGCATGAGGCTAGTAGTTCTCAGCCAGAGATATCACAACTAAAGCAATACCTGCCAGCGCAAAGATCGTAGCCAAAAATCCAAACAAGCCTGAAAATAAACCTAAGGCTCCTAAGATAAATAATCCAATGGCTCCTAACACAAGCAACGCACCCAGCCTGAATTTTTCGTCATCCCACACGCTATCTTCTATAAAAACTCCTTTTCGTTCTAACTTAGCCTTAAACTTTTCAATTTTGGCATCCATCTTTGCTTTTCGCTTTTTTGCTTTCTCTTGTTTGCGAAGTTCCTTTTTACTCATAACTTGCTCAACAGGAAATTCTTTAATTATTGCGGATGGACTTGCGGAAGAAAAATTAAATGACAATAGTCCGATTACCAATAGACAAATTATTCTTTGCATAATTCAAATTTTAAAGCTTTTTAAGTAATGTTACTTCACTTTGGTCTTACTTTAGACGAATCTTACTATCCTTTTCCCCCATTCAGCCACACTGATTTTCTTACAGTTGGTCCAAATAAATTAATTCAGGTACTTGAAGCTCATCTTGCCTGTCCTTTAGCCTCTAACAATAATGAATACATTCGTGTCGAGCAATATAGACAAGCTATCATTAATTTTCTCAATGACAAGCAGACAAAACCCTTTTTTGAACATTCTTTTTATGCTGACCCTTTTGCAACTGCTCAAGAGTTATTGTCGAGAAGAGATGAATTGATTGCTGCAGGATGGCAGTTTGAAACGAATAAAAATACCCCCAACCGTTTAAAAACCATTGCAAAAATTGAAAAACAACTCAACAAACTGTCTCCAGGATTGGCAGATAGAATTACAACCATTTTGGCAAGATTAAAAACCTGTCACAATCCTATAGCAGAAATTCAATTGTTTACTCCTTGGGAGCTTATTCCCTTTCCCTTCAAACGAATTCTCAACGCTTTAAAAGAAAAAGGTACTCGTCTTGAACTTCATCAAGAAAACTACAAGCTGTCACCCAAACACGACTTACGCATTTTTCAGGAAAGATTCACAGCTACTTCTACATCTAAAGAGAAAGTAAGCCCTAAAGTAGATGGAAGTCTGGTTTTAATTAAAGGTGAAAGAGCCACTGAGCTTGCTACTTTTATAGCCAAATTAGCCCAAAAAAACGCTCATTTTAAGCCACTAGTCCTCATTCATGATAAAAACAGGAGCCTAGATACTTCTTTTATCCAGGAAGGACTCCCTGGTATGGGCATACTAACCACTTCTGCTGCCAGGCCTGTTCTTCAGGTACTTAAATTAGTGACTACATTTTTATGGGAACCGCTCAACCCCATTAAAGTCCTGGAGTTTTTATCGCTACCCATTAAACCAATGGATGATGAACTGGCATTAAAACTAGCTTTACAGATTGCACAAAGCCCAGGCATCAATAGTGACGCATGGTTTGCTACCATTGCTCAATTCTTTGACCTCATTGATCAAAGAAATACGAAAGAGATGAACCTTTCCCCTAAGGAAATCAGAGAACAGTATAATTATTGGTTCAATAGAAAGAGATACTCATTGGCAGCTACTGTTCCTAAAGAAGAAGTAGCCAGCTTATTTACTTATCTATTCAAATGGGCACAAAAAAAATTCGAGCAGGAAAATCCGGAAAGTCAATCGCTCATTTTTTTAGTTGAACAATCCAAAAGGTTGGCAGACCTTATTAATACTTTGCCGGAAAAAGAATTAACACCTTTAGAAGTCGAACGTCTGGTAAGGACAGTTTATGAACCCGCTCCAATACAATTGCAAGCGGCTCAAATGGGGCATTGGCCCGTGATCTATCATCCTGGCTCACTTACCGCTTCTACTCCTTCTCTTTTATGGTGGAATTTTATTCAATCAGAGCCCAATCATTTTTTCTCCAAATGGTATAAAAAAGAATGGGAGTACTTGAAAGACCAGGGCGTTCTTCTGGCTTCTCCTCAATTGGAAAATGAAAATTTAATCTACCACAGAAAAAACCCTGTGCTAAATGTCAATAATCAACTCATTTTAGCCATCCCGGAAAAAAAAGATGGCCACGAGACATTGGCTCATCCTTTAATGGGGGACCTTATGGCTACTTTTGAAAACCTGGATGTACTGACCATAGATATCAATAAAAATACGAATGCGCATCTTCTTGAGCTCATTTTTCCAAGTCGTTTTGATAATACAATTAATGCTTTGGAAAAAACGCAACCTTTTGTCCAAATTGATTCCAAAAATCAATTGGAGCCTAGAGAAGAAGAAACCTTTACCAGCATTGATAAGCTCATTTATTATCCCTATCAATGGCTCTTGAGATACAAACTTGGAATCAGGAAAAGTTCTATTCTAAGCATTACTTCTGATCAGGCATTAATGGGTAACTTATCACATCGCCTGATTGAGTACTTATTGAAAGAAGCGCCTTTTGACTGGGATAAATCCAAAGTATTCTCATGGGTTCAACAAACCTGTAGACAATTATTCAATAAAGAAGGCGCTGTTCTTT
>JBCBCD010001022.1:0-2905 GCA_038530915.1 Bacteroidota bacterium | reverse complement strand
GAATTTTTTAATTGGAAAGTGAATGGGATTCAATAAATTTGATTTTTTGTAATATTTAGTTAAAAAAACAATTATTCTTGACGCAAATGGATTTTACCTTTACTTTGCAATCGTTATATAATTCTCCTTGATTCAACAAGACTTATCCATTTTATTTATAACAGTCATATCTCAATTTTATCTGAATTGATTTCGCGATTCGATTATAAAACAACTTGTATTTAGAATTACTCTAACTGACTGGCCATCAGTGAAGTTGATCTCTGCAAATCATTTTACTAAACCATTAATTCATTTACATGAAAAATTTTATCCTAGTCTTTATTTTAATTTTTATTGTCAATTGCTCCTAGGCTCAATGTGGATCTTTAAGTTTTGGTACGCCTACAGCGTCTAATGGAAGGGTTAGTGTAGACGTTAATTATACTGGTTTCCCAACTAATATAAACTCAGGATTGATTCGAATAACCTTTACAAATAGTAATGTAAATATTGATGAAAATTGATCCACTAGTATTCCTACAGTCGTTTTAGATGTTACAGTCAGTGGACGAACAGTTGATTTGGATATAACAGGTAACATTACAAATCCAAAAATTGCAACACTTTCGTTTGTTATGCCAGGAGGAGAAAGCACAGATATTAATTTCTTATCTTTTTTCATTTCGAAGACAGATAACACAGGTTGTTTAATATCGGATGTGGCCATAACAAATACAAGTTATACTGCACCAAGTTTTTCAATTACGGGTTTTATAGACAAACAAAATGATATTAGGCGAATCCCTGATGTAACTGTTAAAGCAGAGAGCCAAGTAGCAATACAACAAGATCTGGAAGCGGTGACAACAAGTTTAGGAGAGTTTTCTTTTGATTTATTTCCTCAAACAGATTATATAATATCTTTTGAAAAGACAGGTGTAATAGGCTGTGGAGTTTCAGTAGGAGATTTTAATGCTACACAGCAGCATATTAGGTTAGCAAAAGACTTTTTAGAGCCTGAACAACACATTGCAGCTGATTTAACTGGAGATGATAAGATAACTAATAGTGATTTAATTAAGATTCAAAAGATAATCCTGGGAACAATTGGTGTAGGTGAAGTTGATTCATGGAGGTTTATTACTCAAAGTTCTTTCAACTCATTAGTCTTGCCAGTTATTAATGAGGATGTACCCTCATTTCAAAGTACTCAAACCTATAATTTATCATCTAACAAACCGTTTGAGATTTTTTTTGGAATTAAAATGGGAGATGTGTCATCATCTGGTTGTAGCGATTTAAGCGGTAAACTTCTTAAGCAAGAGGGATCTACTACTGAAAAAATTTTGATTTCCAAAATGAGTGCTACAAAAGGGCAGTACTTAAAAATCCCTGTTTATGTGTCTAACTTTAATGGTATTATTTCATGTAATTTAAGCTTGCAATTTGATCGAGAAGCCTTTGAATTAATTGACATTGAAAATGGTGCTTTAGATATAATCAAAGATGATTTTACTATTAATCATGATCGAAAAGGAATTTTTAATATGCTTTGGTTTAATATGGAGCAAGAGGGTAAATCAGTAAAAGAAAATGTCCCCTTATTTTATGTTAATTTGAAAGCTTTAAAGCGATTCACTAATATAGAAGAATTGGTAAGCTTGGACTATGAGAGAGTAGAAAACAGCATATATACCTACAAAGGAGAGGTTGAACCTCTACAGCTATCTTTTATTGATCCATCTTTTTCAAGATCAGGGCTAAAGAGTGGATCCACAAACCAACTGGCTATTTTTCCGAATCCGTTTAATGATCAAATAAACATTACTTTTAATGCTAATTCTGTGTCACCAGTTTTAATCAATTTATTTAACAAAGAAGGAAAGTTACTCAAACAATACAAGCAAACCTCTGAAATTGGTAGAAACCAAATTACAATCTCTGATTTAAATAAGATTCAGAATCATTTTATCTTTTATGAAGTCATTTTGGAAGAACAGATAATACGAGGAAAACTTACAAAGGTGAACTAAGTATTTCTATTTAATGATATCGACCTCATCGACTCTTTCAATCGATGAGGTTTTTGAACAAAACAAAATCCCATGAAAAAATTACTACTTTATTATTGTCTATTTTTTACAATTAGCTCGAATGCACAGATCTATTTTTGTACTGATGAATCAGTTGTAAGTACCGGAACACTCAATTTAGAAGAATGTACTTTCCAATTTAACCAATGTGGTCCAATAGTAGATCAAAAAGGTGATCGAGTTCGTTTTGGAGATATAGCATTGCATCCAGACGGAAGATTATTTGGAACAATAGGTTCTAATAATGTCTATTACATTGTAGAAATTGATTATAAAAATTGTAGACTACTAGATACACTCATTAGAGTGCCACATATTGGAGCTACTTCATTAGTGATTAATAAAGATGGAGCTTTTTACACAGGGTTTCTAAGAATTTATAAATATGAATTAGAAGAAAATACGATAGTACTTTTGGGATCTGCCCCAACTGGTGGACTGACGGGTGATTTAATATTTTATGATAATCAATTATACGGTAGTGCAGCTTATCAAATAAGTGCAGACTCTATATTTAGTAGTCTATACCAAATTGGGCTAATTGATGGTTCGAATGGGGATGAAAATCCAAAAGTAATGGATTTAGAAGATGGGTTACTAATTAAAGGGTTAACAACACAATGGGAATCTGACTGTTCTAAGAAAAAAATTATTGGTGACTATTCTTACAGCTTTCTGTCAGAGAGAAGTGAAGAGTATGGCTTGATCGAAATAGAGCTCGCGGATAGTACTTATCAAGAGATCTGTACAGGCTTTAACTTTGGAACGGTTTGGGATGATTCCTTTTTCTACCTCAACAACCAAAGAATCTATAAAACCATCCATTGCGA
>JBCBCD010001021.1:0-2907 GCA_038530915.1 Bacteroidota bacterium | reverse complement strand
AAGAATAGGTAAGGGGAAGTTTACTTCCTACACCAAAAGAAAAGGCCAAAGCGCATTGCGCTTTGGCCTTCTTCTTTTCATAACAGCAAAAATGAATAATAGTCGACAATCTTTGAAAATATCCTGTTGAAATGAAGTTATCATATTAAGAAAAAATCCTTACCTTTGATTGCCGATTTAAGAAAGAATAAGTTCTAATTGAACACATCCCATGATATGAAAAAAGAAGCAGGAATTTTATTCCATAATGTAACAATTATGGAGTCTTATAAGTACTATATTAATGCAAGTCTGTTTATAAATGATTTGCAATCTCATAGACCTACCAAAATTCTATCTTGCAACAATCATAAAAAGTCCATTTCATCGATAAAGAGCCTATTATTTTTCATTGTAAAAATGATAGATAGCTGTAATTCCTTATCAGTCACTGGCTTAATGAGAATGGATATTCGTATTTATCCAAATATAAAAGAGAAAATACTGTACCTATATTCAAAGGTTCAACGTATAAATCATAGTATTAAATTAATTTAGTAAATATCCCAAATTCCGAACGTGATGAATAAATTGATTTTAGGTCTATTAGGGAGTTTGTTGCTGTGCTTTAGTTCAACACTTGCTCATACTGATGACGCTTTTAACACTGTTCGCAAAGACATATCCAAAAACGTCAAGGCTCTAGGTTCAAATGAATCAAAATTAGGTTTACTGATTGAAGATGTTAATGTTGAGCCCAACCAATCTTTCTGTGTGCAAGTGACTACTGAGAATTTTCAAGAAGTTCTTGGCATGCAATTTACACTCTCTTATGATCCTTCCGCACTTGAGTTTCTTTCAATAGGAAACTTTGGGGTAGATGGTCTGAATGAAAATGCTTTTGGTTTGCCAAATCAGCATTCACAAATTGATGAAGGAACAATAACTTGTGCTTGGGCAACTCCTCAATTACAAGCTATTGAGCTTGAAGATGGAAGTTCCCTCTTTGAGTTATGTTTTCTTGCAAAAAATCCTTCCAAGTCTCAGTTGAAATTTGATGATTTTCCTACTGCTATTGAATTCTCTGATGTTTCTGAGCATATATTGAACTTTAGTAGCAATGATTCTGATGTTAATGTTGCTGTGGATGCCTCAGTTACTAATGGTATTGAAGTAGGAATGGCAGAAATAGCATTGGACTCTCGTTCAGTAAATAAGGGACAAATGATTTGCCTTCCTGTTAAAGCAGAAGAGTTTAACAATATAGTGGGAATGCAATTTTCTATTGATTATGATCCCAATTTATTAGAGTTTAAATCTGTAGGAAATATCAGCTTGGCTGGTTTGGATGGTTCTTATTTTGGAACGCCTGAAAGTTCGTCTAATATTGAAGAAGGTACCCTAACACTTTCATGGGATTCACCAGGAGTTACTCCGATTTCTATGGCTGAAGGCAGTGATCTCTTCGAACTTTGCTTTGAAGCGAAATCTTCTGGAGAGGCCTTGGTGACTTTTTCTGAAGGACCAACACCAACAGAGTTTATTGATTTTAGAAACATAAATCTTAATCATAAACTGACAGATGGGCAAGTTACTATCGGAGAAACAGCATCTTTGTTAGAAGGATTCTCTTTGAACTTGGTAGATGCAAATGTCCAGAATGTAAATGATGAAATTTGTCTTGATGTGGCCGCACAAGGTTTTATGAATATAATAGGTATGCAATTTAGTATTGCATATGATCCTACTGCATTAGAATTCAAATCAGTAGGTAATTTTAATTTGCCTGGTTTGTCTGCAGCGACATTTGGACAACCTGATCCGGTTGGTGATTTAAATGCGGGTACCATTACGCTTGCCTGGTTAGAACCTTCACTTGCTCCTGTAACGGTTGCTGATGGAGATGCTATTTTTCAAATGTGTTTTACCGCTCTATCAGAAAGTACTTCACAGGTCGTTTTTTCTTCAAGCCCGACAAGTATAGAGGTTACAAATAGTGATGAACAAAATGTACCATTCAATAGTACTCCTTCCAATATAGTCGTAGGCGATGGCGGTAATAATGGTGGAGGCAATAATGGCGGTGGAGATGGCGGAAATAATGGCGGCGATGGAGGCAATAATGGTGGTGGTACCGATATAGAAGGCTTCGCTTTGATCATGCCTAATCAGGTCATTCAGCCTTCTACAGATTTTTGTGTGCCAGTTACTGTTCAGGATTTTACTGATATCATTGGTATGCAATTTAGTATGTCTTATGATCCTGCTGAATTAACATTTGTATCAGTTGGCGAGTTCAACCTACCCGGACTATCAGAGGCAACTTTTGGTTTGCCCAACGGAAATAATATTCCAGATGGAACGATAACATTAGCTTGGCTTGAGCCAAGTCTAAATCCAGTAACGAGAGTAGATGGAGATACTATCTTTAATGTATGCTTTACTCCTAACTTTACTACTGGAAGTACTGATATCGATTTTACAAATACACCAACATCTATAGAAGTGACCAATAGTGATGAACAGAATGTTCCTGCAACAACTGTTGGATCTACCGCTTCTTTTGATGGAGATCCAGGTGGTGGAAACGAAGATGGATTTAAATTAACCATTAACGATAAAAGTGTCCGCTCAGGTAATCAAATATGTTTGCCCGTAACGGTACAAGATTTTGAGAATATCATTGGAATGCAGTTCAGTATTAGTTATGACCCTACAGAACTTGAATTTGTTTCTGTTGGTGAGTTTAACTTGTCAGGCTTAAGTGCTGCAACGTTTGGTTTGCCAACAGGAGGTACTAATCCAGGAACAATTACATTAGCTTGGTTAGAACCAGCATTGGCTCCTGTTACTTTGATGGATGGAGATACTATCTTTGAAGTTTGCTTTAATGCACTCGCTGCCAATGGAATAACATCAGATGTTGAT
>JBCBCD010001020.1:0-2908 GCA_038530915.1 Bacteroidota bacterium | reverse complement strand
CTACATTGAAGTTCCTGAGGATGGTATTTATACTTTCACCACTCAATGTAGCCTTCAAACAAAAATGCATAATGATCTTTTCGATCAGCTAAGGCTCTTACATCAAAATTGTTTGTTGTACCAGTCTTCTTTGGACGAATTGATTTAAAATCGGGCAACATTTTGAAATCTCCTTCATAGTATTTGTAAGACAATTCATTGACGAGTTTCTTCTCATTAATTTTTATAGGATCTATGGGGGACACCTTTTTGTATGCTTTTTCTATCACTTCAGAACTAGCTTGATTGTCTTTGTCAAAAAAAGCAGCTTTTATATTTGTTGTTTCACTTAAAGTGATTGGCTCCTGGTAAATGGGTGAGTTTTCATCGGGAATACTGCCATCCAAGGTATATCTCAAGTTAAGTTGGTCGAAAGGTTGAGTGAGTTTGACTTCAATATTATCAAGGAAAATATCCATAGCTGAAAAATTCAGCTCACGTGCTACAAACTGTAAAGGAATATCCTGAATCCCTGTCAATTGGTAAGGTGGTTCCATAAATTCATTGCCAAAGCTCAAAGTCCAGTCCAGTTCCAAAGTATCGGTTTGAATTTTGTCAACAGCATCAATTACTATTTCTGCCTCATAAAAGGACTTAGGTTCGATAGCAATAGTAAACTTATTAGGACTAGGAGAAGAAAGGTGACTGTGGTAAAAGCGACCATTAAATTGTAAAGTTTGATCTGCCGGATTGTCAATTCTTACTATCAATTTGGCTTGTGTATCGTTGATTTTTAGGAGAGTACTTTTCATTTGACTTGCATCCAAAAGTGCTCTTGTCAAATCAATATTGTGATCGCCCAATACATCTTCCTTAATGATGCCATTGAGCTCTAAGTGAGCAAATTCCGGGCCTTCTTCAGTCATGGTTACCCAGGTTACATGATCGAATTGCCCAAATCTTGGTCCTCTTAATCTACTTCCACCTCCTGTTGTGGCAAGAATGTAGTAGTTTCTGTTTTCGCGGACTGTTTTATAGTATCGGTGGTTGTGTCCAGCTAAAACGGTATAAGGGCGATCTTTTAAGGCTGCTTCTATCTTTCCAAAACCATTGATCTCACTATAATTCCAAACAGGATGGTGCATGAAAATCATGGTCCAGCTTGCGTCTTTATTGTCATTTATAGCTTTGAGGACATAGTCGATTTGTTTGGTACTAAAATTTACTCCATCGCCATCATTGGTATCCATTGCAATAAAAAGGACATCTCTGTACTTGAAATGATACCATGCATGATCATAACGTTTCATCCATTCTTGTCTCATTACATCATTAGAAATGTCATGATTACCGGGTAAGGCAAAAAATCGCATTTCCAACGGATTTAGAATGCTGTCAAACTCAGCCCATTGTGCTTGAATTTCATCTACTTCTAAGGTATAGCCCTCAATCAGATCACCTACACTCATCACAAATTCAGGATTAAGCAGGTTGAGTTTCTCTATGGCTTTACCAAAAACACCTTCTCTATGGCCACCTGTGCGATCGCTTACTATAGCGAATTGGAAGTTGTTGGCATTGTTGTAAAACCCATTTTGAGTCCATGGCTTTTTTGGCGTCATCAGGTTGTGTCTAAATTCACTTTGAGCAGATAAAATCAAACATGAAATTAGAAGAAGAACAGTTGTACAGAGATGTTTCATTCGTTTATAGTTTATGTGTCTACAGCGCATGACTACTAAACTAAAGAGTAGAATCTTATATTTCTAATACCTCTAATAATATTAAATGCAAAGTAACCATGAGTTTACAAGGAATTAATCAGCTGGAAAGTCATAAAAAAATATTTAGGCCTGTAACAATTTCTACCTGAGGCGCGACTAATTCAATAAACAACCAAAAAAAATGAATTTACTGCAGAAAATCAGGTGCTCATTGATGAGCAAAGTATCAATCAAAGAATATTATCATCAATTGTCAAATGAGGAATTGGAACAAAGAAAAAGTCAGTTGAGTTATACCTACTTAAGCATAGCTGCACCATGGCTTTTGCTACTGGGAATATATCCATTTTTAAGTGGGTATGATGGGATGCTTTATATCCTATTCTTCTGTATGTTTATTGCTACTAACTTTTCTCTTTTTGAAGATTGGAGGAGACGCCATAAACTTATTCAGGAAATACTAGCTAGCAGAAATCATTGAAACCTTCAGATGAATTTGTAGAACAAATCCAATTGCATAAAGGGCTAATCAATAAAGTCGTATTTTTTTATGCAAACCACGATCAAGATCGACATGATCTTTATCAGGAAATCTTATACCAAAGCTGGAAATCTTATAAGCATTTTAAAGGGGATGCAAAGTTTTCAAGTTGGCTGTATCGCATCAGTTTAAATGTAGCCATTTCTTTCCTAAGAAAAAAAACAAAGGATATTGGATCTGTAGAAGTTAATAACACTAAAACAGATACCAGTGCAAAAGAACTTCTTGAAGAAATACTTTCTGTACTGAATCCAGTTGAAAAGTCAATTGTCCTATTGTTAGTAGAAGGTTATGAACAAGCAGAAATAGCAGAAATACTAGGAATGAGTAAGGTTAATATCAGAGTTAAAATTCATAGGCTCAGAAAAAAATTGAATGATCATGGAGTTGAAAAATTTATTGGATAGTCAAGGATGGGAGCAGGATCATATGTCTTTTGATGCAGTTGCTATCAATCAGGTCATTCAGAAACGCATCAATAAGAGCTACAAAGAGATTCTACAAGATTACTATTTTTCAATCTTACTTAATGTAGGTTTTATAATCCTTACTGTATTGCTCTATGTCTTTCAACCTTCTTATGAAATGCTCTTTGCTTTTTGTATAGCAGTGATACCTTTCATAGCCCTAATTGTATTTGCTTCAAAACAGATTATTGACTTTA
>JBCBCD010001019.1:0-2910 GCA_038530915.1 Bacteroidota bacterium | reverse complement strand
TCGATCTTATTGCTGGTACTTCAATAGGTGCCAGCAATAGCTGAAATATGCTTTGAAAGTCCTAGCTCAATAATGGCTTTCCATACACCTACTTCATAGGCACCTCTTGCTCCTCCTCCTGAAAGAGCAATCCCCAGTTGAATTGAATCTGTCATAGTTGATGAAATGTATCATAAACTACAACGCATTTCTATTCAACAGGTTTAAGTTGAATAGGATGAGTTTGCTTTACTCTTAGGGCCGTTGCATTATTACCCTTATGGCATTGGTGTGGGCTCTCCAAAACTGATCATAAGAATCAATAAAAGAGCGACAAAAACGATGGATAACATAAGCCCATTGACCGCTTTTTCCCTTTCGGTTTCCCTTTTTCTATTGTAATTTTTGTTGCCTCGATATTCATAGCTTCCACCTGAATAACTTCTTTGGCGTGGTGCAAAAAGACCAATCAATACAATTAACAATCCTCCAAATAATAGTATTTGCCCAATCATGAATATGAGTTTTTATTTCTTAAAAATGATGAAATACAATATATAAACACCAAAACGGTGCAAAAACTTACAAAAAGGAAGTTAATGGGAAGTGATTCTTTTGTTAAGAGCAGCCTGCATGTGTTTTCAAATGTTATTATCTTTGCGGACTAAATAGAAAAGTGATGTCAAACTTGAAACAATCTCCTTACGTTCTCTACTGTGATGATGATGGCAATGTATTTGAAGATACCAGCTTATTTGCTGTGGGACGTACCGGATATTATAGTATACCAGTAGATGAGAAGGATTGGATAGAACTTCCTGTTGGAGGTGAATTGTATAATCTCCCTGAGCGACAAGCCATTGGTGTGGATGTAGAAACTGGTGAAGTAAGGCTTTGTGAAAAAGGATGGGCTGTTGCTGCTTTTGTACCTCCTGCATATACCGTTTTATATATGGTTGCTTATGTCAATGATCATGGAGCACCAACCTTACCTTTGTTTAACTATTCAGCTGTTGGTTTTTGGGATGATAAATTTTGGGTGCCAGCTGTGAGAATTGAGGAGGATATCCGTCAAGAATGTGATGGATTTGATGCCCAACAGGTGAGTTTAGGTATAGATGAGCTCCGCACGAGATTTCCTCAAAACAGAGTAGTGGAACATATTGCTAACAATTGTGCCTTAACCTACCATTGCCCCGCTGCAAGAAATTATTTCATGGGGCGTTGGGAATGCCCGGTGCCTACCTCGCCGGCATGTAATTCGAACTGCCTGGGTTGTATTTCTGAACAGCCAGAGGAAGAAACCATTACCTCTCCTCAAGATCGATTGGGTTTCAAACCTACTGCCGGAGAAATAGTTGAATTTACAGTAGATCATATGGAATCGGCCCCCTTTCCTATCATTAGCTTTGGACAAGGTTGTGAAGGAGAACCCATTTTGATGTGGGAAACCCTAAAAGAAGCTATTATTCAGATTAGGAAGTTTACGGATAAAGGGAGCATTAATATCAATACCAATGGCAGCAAGCCCGATGCCATAGAAGAACTATGTAAAGTAGGCTTGGATAGCATAAGGGTTAGTACTAATTCTGTACAAAAATGGTTGTATGATGCTTATTATTTACCTAATAACTATGAATTTGAAGACATCATTGAAAGCATAAGGATTGTCAATAAGTATGGTGGTTGGACGAGCTTGAATTATTTTGTATTCCCAGGGGTTACTGATAGCGATGAAGAATATGAAGCGTTGAGGAAGGTAATCAAGACAACTGGTCTTAAAATGATACAATGGCGTAATTTCAGCATAGATCCAGATTGGTATCTTGAAAAAGTAGGTATCGAAGATACGCCTGAGACCATGGGAGTAAGGGAGATGCTGAGAAGAATTAAAGAAGAATTTCCACATATCAAATATGGCTATTACAACCCTCCTATAGAACGTATTAAGGGCCGTTTTGAAGTAGATTTTGCACATTGATGAAGTCTTTAAAGGTGATTGAAGAAAACAAAGATTGGATTGTTATCGACAAGCCTCATGGGATTATTGTCGAAAAAAATCCTTTTGAATCTCCTACTGTTGAAGAATGGCTGGAAAGTTATTTTGAGATCAATAGTAAAAAAAAGTACATAGGGATTGTACATCGTATCGATAAAGCCACTAGTGGGGTGATGATTGTGGCTAAGAAAAAGTCAGTACTAAAACTACTCAACGAACAGTTTGCTAATAGGGCAGTTCAAAAAAGTTATTTAGCTATTGTTGATAAAATGCCTCCTGAGAAGAGAGGAAATTTAAATCATTACTTGTTTAAAGATCAAAAAAATAAGAAAGCCATCATTTTCGAAAAATCGATAAAAAATACCAAGCCCGCCATCCTTCAATATGAACATTTAGCCAGTCATAATGGAATGCATTTATTACAATTAAATCCTAAAACTGGAAGATTCCATCAGATAAGGGCACAGTTGGGATATATTGGTTGCCCAATTCTTGGTGATAAGAAGTATGGTAATGAGAATACATATTATGATCAATCAATTGCCTTACATGCATTTAAATTAACTATTGACGATCTTTATGTAGAGAAAAAGATCTCATTCAAAGCTAGCCTTCCTAATAACAAGTTTTGGAAAGAATTTTCAATAATTATAGGTACTTTGCCTTAGGCTATTCACATGCATTTACCTGAAAGTTTTTGAAAAAGTATGTTTTCAAGAATTTTTGGAACAAAATGATGGTTTTTACGATTAATGTAAGGTGCTTTGTTATAGAGGATTACTGAGAAAATGACTTTAAATAGATGTAGAGAGTTCCTATTTCTTAAACACTAAATGAGATCTCTTTAATACAAATTAAGCAGTTTTGTTTAGGAAGTTAGATGAATATTTACTATATATAACCGTATAATAAAAGAGTTAAGTTTCATACAT
>JBCBCD010001018.1:0-2910 GCA_038530915.1 Bacteroidota bacterium | reverse complement strand
CAAAATAACTAGCTCTAAATCGGATACTTATTTTTTGTCCATTACTAAGTAAATTCAATTAGGTTTCATTAAAAAATTGAGGGTTGAAAAGCCGCCACCTTCAAAGTGTTCTATTCTTACTTCATGCTGCCCATCTAAATTCACTAATATTTCATCTGTGGCAGGTACATGAATATCCCAATGATCAATGATCATCTTGTCATCCAAATATACTTTAACCCCATCATCACTTGTAACTGAAAAGATATATTCTCCCTGGCTAACATTGAATTGGCTGCGAGCTACTGTAGCAAAGCGATCAGGATGAACATCACCTCCCGGACTATCCCACCAACTATACGCTAAGCCAATTTTACTCTCGCTGTGTTTGGGGGCTGACGTATTGATCATTTGCGTAAATGCATCTTGGTTGTTCAGCGGATGGTTGCTATCATCGTATTCAAAATACTGTATATCCCAGCTTAGCTGTTTTTCAAAACGCTCAAAACCGAATGTCACTGTTTCTCCAGCCTCATAGATTCTTCCAAACTGATCACTTACTTGCTCGCCCTTGTATTCAAAATCCAGTGAAACTACTTCTGCTCCTTCTGTTATTCTGGCAATAAATGTAGTAGGGAAAGTACCACTCGTATTTCCTTCAATAGTAAATCCTTTATAATCAATTAGATTCCATTCACCGGGAGGGCCAAGCATTTCAAATACATATTCATTCTCTCGGATCTCTCTAAGCCAAACTATGGGAGATTGAAAATCATAAGGGCCCCATTCATTGACCAGTATGTATGCTCTGCCTTTAGGAAAATTGGGTGCCAGGTTTACATCCATTCCCTCTTCTAGTCTGGTAACATCAGAATAGTTGACTGGCCTTTCAATAGGAGCAGGATATTGACTGCTATCGATTAAAATATTATTGCTTAAGATTTGCTGATCCCCTTCATACCCTTTCTCTTGATACAGTAAGTTAGATTCAAAAGTCATGTCATTGATGGCCATATCCTTATCTACCAATTGCCCAAAACCCAAAAGGTGATTGTTTCGAATAATAGCATTCGTAGTCTTGACTATTTTAAAAGGCGTACGGCTACTCACGAACTGATTGTCGCTTAAGTTATACCGTGTACTACTAACATCTCTATTTTGAGAAAAACCCCAATCGGATGGTTGATTTTCACGTTCCCAAAGGTAAACACCTAATTCATTGCCTTCTAAACGATTGCTAAATATTCGGTTGTTATTCCCATGTTCAATGGCTATCCCATAACGATTGTTTACGATTACATTATTTGCTATCAGGCATTCATAACTGTATCCTCCCCATATGCCATAAGTACAGCCTTCCAATAAATTGCCGATTATTTGATTTTTACTAAAGGTTACTTCTATGCCATTGGTAGGCGCAAATGAAAAATCATTGGCCAGAATGATATTGTCGTTACAACCACCTTTACCGCTATCCATGGTTGACTGTCCGGCCCATAAGAAAAAACCATCTCCACTATGTGTCGCAGAATTGTAGGCAAAAATGTTTTCATTGCTCTGTTCATAACAAAGAATGCCAGCTGAGTCTTGTCCCCTGGAATAAAAATCATGACTATAGCCTCTGACATTCCAATCCAGGCGATTGTGCATGATTCTATTTTGGCTCGACCTATATAAACCTATCCCTATCCCGGAATTGAATTGAATGGTATTATTGTAAAATAGTCCATGATTGGTTTCAGTCATCATGATCCCATTTTGTCCTCCAGTTACTTTTAGTGCTTTTAGGGTAGGATATTCACATTGTTTCAAATAAATAGCCGCACCATACCTGAGCCATTCATCTTGTTCATTTTGGTGATAGCTCAACCAATCAGACAAATCTTCCCGCTCTCTGATGCTTTTTAATTTTTGACGATAATTATAGCTAAGGTCTGCATTTGCTATCGTCATGCTATCTACTCTATCGGCCATGATAGCGACTTTAAATCCATGAATGTTCAAATTCTTAATAGTCACATTGGCACTATTTTCAATCAATATGGCAGTTCCAATAAATTGATCAGGCTTAAGTGGATCTTTAATAGACCTTATGGTGGCTCCTTGAAAATCTACGACTATATCTTTTCCCCTAATAATGATCAGTGGATCATTCAAGTCTTCATTAGGGTCAAATAAATATTCAGAAGCAACAATTTTTGTTGAACTATTAATCAATATTCCCTTTTCTAATACAAGCTCATTTTTAGTAGAATCGCAACTTTGGAATAAAATGGTGCAAAAAAGGAAGAAAAACAGCAAGTGGGATCGTGTAAGTAAAGCATTCATAAGGGGATACGTGTAATTTATACCATTTTGTAAGTTACAACTTTAGCCGATAAAACAGCTAGCATATTAGAACTTTTGTATTTTATAATCAATTCCCCATGAATACACTATTACAGCTCATACACAAATACAGAGGAGAAAATGTAACACAGGATGACAGCATAACAACATAATAGCATAACAACATAAAAAAATGGTAATATCTATCAGCTGGGAAGATGTAAAACTCATATTAGGTAAGAAGCGACTAAAAGAACTGCAAGACTTACTAAAAAGCAATAGTTGTTCTGGTTGTCAAAGAATAGAATGTGCCACTCAGGTCATCCATGAAATCTGGTTAAATCATATTGGTGACATCATCATAGATGGATGGTGTAAAGATTGTGGTGACCAACTAAGTACGTATTTTGAAGCCAGTAATTATCCAGGTAGTTATGATCAGGCAATGTCCATCAGAGAGTTGAAAATTGAAGTTTTAAAGGATTATGATGTAAGGCTGTAGAGGTTAGCTGAGTGCTACACCATTGATATAGTGTACTGAAGTCCTCAACTCATTCTCGTATAGATTGATCACCCTATAACCGATCTGATAATGATCTACAC
>JBCBCD010001017.1:0-2912 GCA_038530915.1 Bacteroidota bacterium | reverse complement strand
ATGAGTCCAATCTAATTTTACAGCAGTAAACTTAAAATCACCTTATATTGACTTTAAAACTAGTTGAAAATACAACTCATAATGAAAGTACTCAAACATCATTTAAGCACTGCTCTGAAAGAAACATTTGCCGGAAAGCCCTGGTATGGCGACGCCTTGATGGAAAAACTAAACAGTCTGAACCATCAAGTAGTAAACCTCATTCCACAAGGCCTTAGTTATTCTATTGCAAAGCAAATAAAACACGTGATCAGCTGGCGAAACTTTGTCATCGAAAAATTAAACGGAAATGTTGATTACAATATAGAAATAAATTCTGCAATCGATTGGCCGGATGTACAAATTAATTCAGACTCAGATTGGAAAGAACTTTTAGAGGAATTGGTTGCCTCACAAAAAGAATTATTGGATCTTCTTTCAGATAAAAGTGATGCTTTTCTTGAAAGTCAAGTGCCCAATCATGAATATAACTTCCACTTTTTGATCGAAGGGATTATTCAACATGATGTTTATCATCAAGGACAAATTGCGGTTATTGCCAGTTTACTTAAATCTTAGTTGTTGGCTGTTGGTAATATGGTCGATTGGCTTATTATTTTCATCGTACAATTTGGCATTTTTTGAAAAATCAGGGTATCTATTATAGAAAAAATAATGGAATACCTTATGCTGTTTTTGGGGGTATCCAGGATCACCCCAAAACGAATTAAAACTGCAGTTAGTAAAGAAAAATATGCTTTGCTGCACTTGTACTTACTAAGAGCACCCTATCACTTAAGAAAACTATTATTAGAAAAATTAAGCATGGTAAGGATTAAGAACCTTCGCTTGATGAAAATACTAATCTCCAGAGTAAGACAGGGTTTTCCGGAGGAAGCTCAGCTGGCTTTGGACTTATTAAACAAGAATCTTTTCCACTATCCGGAATTGAAGAACAAAGTGGCCAATGCCACTCAAGAGCTCGAAGATCGGAAAAGAAGAAAAGAAAATCGACAAAAGACCAATGCTGAGTTTACCTCAAAAACTTTGGACTCCTTAAGCTATGATCGATCAAGAATGAAGGCTTTGAATCATTTAAAAGAACAATTGAAAAAGAGCATCAGGTTTCATTGAATAGTAGTTGTTTCTTAGTTGTTGGTTGATAAAATGGTATAAATTCCTCTATACTTTCGGAGCAACAACTAAGAACCAACTACCAAAAACTATTTCTCAATCAATGTATACTCTCCTTCTTTCAATGGTTCCAACCCAATTTCAACTCGTGCAATATTCGTCTTTTCAATATCTTCAATTGGTGGGGGCATTACGCTATTGGTTTTAGAGTCAAAAACCATGTTTGTACCATACAACTGTGGCTTTCTCAGGATTTTCCCATTGATGTTGTCATAAAATGTTGCGTACTCTTTGGCTTCCATCCTGCCAGCTTTTACTTCTTTCATGAGTAAGTCCGAATAATCGTCCAAATAGGTTGGAATGTCCCAATCTTTAGGTGGATGTAACAATACAATGAATTGTACATAGTGATTTTCTTTCAATAAAGTCTTTGGTAAGTAGCCATAGCTATCAAAAATACCTCGCAATGTCAGGTGGTTTTGAAGATCTATTTCATGTTGCAAGTTCCACAGTGAATCTTTAAGGTTTTTATCCATTTTTAGATTCAATGACTTTTCATATTCTATATAGGCTTCCATCCCTTCTGCTTCATAAACTGAATCCATTTGAGCAATGATTTGATCATCCATGGTGTTGGCAGAAATATAAGTTCTGTATTCCTGATCGCTTTCAGCAATCATGCCTATGATTGCTTTCAGATAAATGGCCTCCTCCTCAGAGATCGGCTGTTTTAAGTTAGATTCCTGAGCGAAGAAAGAGTTGCTTACCAATAATAAACTAAACACTAATAATAGAGTGGACTGCTTCATAACGGTTTATTGATTTTATATTAACTTTTGATTACGATTACAAAGTAAAGGGCTGTTTAGCAGTCATTTATTTATTCAAATACAAAGGAAGCTAAAGCAAATACGAAAAGGCTTAATGAAAACTTAATGGAGCTTATGCATTGTCAAAATACATCTATATTGAAGTATGAAAACTTCGAATCGATACTATTTAAGAATTATCCTTATTGCTTCGGCCTTGTTCATTGCCTTAATTGTAATGCAAGTCAATTGGTTGCTTCAAGCGGTAGATATTCAAAAAGAAGAGACACATAACCGCTTGCTAAATATTGTATCAGATATTGCTCTAGCTTTTAATGCTACCAATAAAGAAGCCTTACATGGTGACTCTATTCAGTTGGACAAATTGGATCAAAAAATACTGGACTATCTTTTAGATTCTGTTCTTAATGCCCATCAGTTGCCCTTGAAACTCGCTTATGGTATTTATGAAGATTCAATAGCTCAAGCATTTTCTTCCAATATGTATGAATACAAAGAAGAACTTTTGCAATCAGACATAAGGTCTTGCATAAGTTGTATTGTTTCATTTCATATAATTAAAGAAGGAGAACAACAAGAAGATGAATCCGATGAAGCCTATGAAGAAAGACTATTTGAAGAGTCTGAGTTTCAATATTTTTCTCCCATTGAGAATCCCATTCGAAAAGAAGCTTCCGTTTTATGGTTGAGTTTGTATTTGCCCAACGCTACCTCTGAAGCTTTACAAGCTCTGATCATCCTTTTTGGTATCAATGTAGTATTGATTTTTCTACTTCTTGCTTTGTTTTACTATTTGTTGCGTTCTTTTCAAAAACACAAACAACTCAGTCAGGTCAAGGATGATTTTTTCAATAATATGACCCATGAGTTTAAGACGCCACTGAGCTCCATTAGATTGGCCTCTAAGGTACTTAAGCAAACTGAAGACCTCAAGCCTGAAAAAAAACAAACATATCATCAATTAATTGA
>JBCBCD010001016.1:0-2913 GCA_038530915.1 Bacteroidota bacterium | reverse complement strand
ATTCCAAGAATTTTCTTTCTCAGGGAATTCTATCAACGCTTGGGATATAGATACAGATATCTTTGGTGTTAATAACCTGGATCCTGCAACAGAGTTTCTTTCTACAAGTGGAATTACAGAAAATCGTTTGATCTCCTTCTTTGGACGTGCTAATTATACGATCAAAGATAAATACTTGATTACAGCAACTGTACGTAGAGACGGATCTTCTCGTTTTGGTCCTTCCAATCGTTGGGGTACTTTCCCATCTGCAGCTATTGGCTGGAGAATTTTGGAAGAACCATTCGCTTCAGGGCTTTCAGGTATTTTCTCTGATTTGAAATTGAGAGCAACCTGGGGTATTACAGGTAATCAGGAAATTGGTGACTTCCAGTTCTTGCCTACTTATACTCAATCACAGTCTACTGCAAGGTATCAGTTTGGAGATGAGTTTATTTCAACGATTCGTCCAAATGGTTACGATGCTGGTTTGAAGTGGGAGGAGACAACATCATTCAACTTTGGTATTGACTTTGGTTTTAACAATGGTCGTATCAATGGTACTATTGAATACTATTACAAGCAGACTCAGGATCTATTGTTCTCAGTAAATGTACCTGCTGGTACCAACTTAACGGATAGAGTATTGACTAATATTGGTGAGTTGGAAAACCAGGGAGTTGAATTAACATTGAATGCTAACGTATTAAATAAGTCTGATCTTACTTGGGACTTAGCTTTCAATGCTGCTTATAATAATAATCAAATTATTACGGTAGATGGAAGTGCCGGAGGAATTCAGACTGGTGGTATTGCTGGTGGTGTTGGTAGTACCATACAGATCTTAAGAGTAGGATCTCCAGTCAATTCTTTCCATATGTACTCACACAAATTAGATGCTAATGGAAATCCATTGATTGATGGAATCGATCACAATGAAGATGGTGAAATAGGTTTGGCAGATATGTACGAAGATTTGAATGGCGATGGTATGGTAAATGATGAAGATAGACGTCCAATCGAAGATCCTGCACCAGACGTATTGTTGGGACTTACTTCAAACTTGGGCTATAAGAATTTTGACTTGAGCTTTACATTAAGAGCTAATATTGGAAACTATGTATACAACAATAACGCTTCTAATTTAGGTAACTTCAATAACTTGGCTAATCGCGAAGATTTCTTGGTTAACCTTCATAGATCAGTGCTATTGACGAATTTTGATGATCCTCAATTCTTCTCTGATTATTATCTGGAAGATGCATCATTTTTAAGATTGGATAATATTACACTTGGATATACATTCAGTGGTTTACCTAGCGGAATGAACTTAAGAATATATGGTACTGCTGAAAATGTGTTTGTACTTACTGAATATTCTGGATTAGATCCGGAAATTGGTAATGGTATTGATAATACACTTTTCCCGAGACAAAGAAGATTTGTATTTGGAGCTAGTCTCGGATTTTAATCACACTAAAATTTAAAATCTATACAGTCATGAGAAAAATATTTAATGTCGCATTGGTTATGCTTGCTTTGGCTTTTTCAGCTTGTACAGACTTGGAAATTCAGCCATTGTCAAGTACTACTTCTGATGTAGTATTCACTGATGAGGAATCATATAGACGATTTATTGCCAGAGTATATGCTGGGTTGGCTGTTACCGGCCAGCAAGGTCCTGCTGGTAATGCAGATATTTCAAGTTTAGATGAAGGTTTCTCTAATTACTTACGTCAATATTGGCAGCTACAGGAATTGCCTACTGGTGAAGCAGTTATTTCATGGGGCGATGACGGTTTACAGCCTTTGAACATACAATCATGGACTAGTGAAAACCAGTTTGTAAATGCAATGTATTACCGCATTTTCTTCCAGGTTTCTATTGCAAATGAATTTTTGAGAGAATCTACAGATGCAAAATTGGATTCAAGAGGAATCCGTCCAGGTGTTCGTTCTGAGATTGACACTTATCGTGCTGAAGCTCGTTTCTTGAGAGCATTTAGCTACTGGCATGGTATCGATTTATTTGGTGATATTCCATTCTACACAGAAGAGCAAGAAATTGGTTCAGCTGCTCCTCAGCAAGCTTCAAGAGCTGATGTATTCAACTTCCTCATAGAGGAGTTAAATGCAATTGAATCTCAATTGCCAGATCCAGGAGCTGGTGAGTATGCACGTGTTGATAAAGCTGCAGTGTGGATGTTACAAGCAAAATTATTCTTAAATGCTGAGGTTTATGCAGGTGTAAATCGTTACAATGAGTGTATAGAAGTTTGTAATAAGATTATTTCTTCTAATGCATATTCTTTGACACCAAATTATGAACACCTATTCTTAGCTGACAATCATACTTCTGAAGAAATCATTTGGGCGATCGCATTTGATGGTGACAACACTCAGACTTGGGGTGGAATGACCTACATGACTCATGCTCCGGTTGGTGGATCTATGCCTCCTGAGCAATTTGGTATCAATGGTGGTTGGAGTGGTGTAAGAACTACTGCTGCATTGGTAGATTTGTTCCCGGATGAAAATGGTGATTTGGATAAAAGAGCGATGTTCTGGACAGATGGTCAGAGCAAAGAAATCAGCAACTTGACAGACTTTACAAATGGTTATGCAATCACAAAATGGAAGAATGTTACTTCTGAAGGCATTCGCGGATCAAATGTTCAGCACATTGATACAGATTATCCAATGTTCCGTTTTGGTGAGGTACATTTGCTTTATGCAGAAGCTACCTTGAGAGGTGGTAATGGTGATATTAATACAGCAGTAGATTACATCAATGCTTTGAGAAGAAGAGCATACGGTAATGATAATGGTGCGATAACAGCTAACGATTTGACTTTGGATTTCATCCTAGATGAAAGATCAAGAGAACTGTATTGGGAGGCAACAAGAAGAACAGATTTGATACGCTTTGGAGTA
>JBCBCD010001015.1:0-2915 GCA_038530915.1 Bacteroidota bacterium | reverse complement strand
ATTATTAATGCACTATCTGTCTGCAGTGCATTAATAATTAGAAATGGTTTTGTCAATACCAATGACCAGGCTGTCAATACGAGATATCTTTTTCTTGAAATAGTAAACAATGGTGGAATGACTTTAGGAAGTTCGACCATAACACTTACGGGGGCACCTTTCTTTTTAAATGGCAATACCAATTTCTTCTTTACGACTGCCTGGATAAGGCCTACAGGTGGTACAGTAACTATCGATGCAGGTACTTCACTTTTCGACCTGACAAGCCCTTTTGCTCAATTTAAAGTTGACGCATCCAACTTAGCCTTTAATGATCTAACTTTTTCAAGTCCGCAAGGATCCACTCAATTAGATCTTATTGGAGGAGACAACAACTCTTTTAACAACATCACAGCAAACTCAAATTCAACATTCATTCATGAAATGTATATTGAAAATTTGAGCCTGACGCCTGGTAAAAGTTATACTTTCAATTCAGTAGGCAGGATCTTTTCATTTGGTAATATTGATGCGATTGGAGACTGCACCATGCCCATTGTAATTAGATCCATTGTCAATAATATTAGAGCGGTATTTTCTTCAGAAAATGATATAGTCTTAGATTTTATCAGCCTAAAAGATTTAGAGTTTACAGGTGGAGGTTCTATGACCGTCAATAATGCTACTGATTTGGGCAATAATGTTGGTCTGAATATCAATGCCAAACCTATTGCCGATCTATATTGGGTAGGCAATAGTGGAAACTGGGATGACCCTATTCATTGGTCCTTTACTAGTGGTGGAGCAGGTGGCGCCTGTGTTCCTTCAGGAACAGATAATGTCATTTTCGATGAAAATTCATTTACTCTCCCCAATCAAACCGTTACCGTCAATGTAGAAGACAGTTATTGTAGAGATATGATTTGGACGAATGTCACCAACCAACCTACATTTACCGGTTCTTTTAATTTAAGGCTACATATCAATGGTTCACTAGCATTTAGCAGAAATATGAACATGAATTATGGTGGATCTTATTTGTTTGAAGGGAGCAATATGGGTCAGACCATTACAATGGCTGGACAAATGATTCCAAGTATTGCCGTTTTTGAGGGTACAAATGGAGAGTGGATTTTACAGGATTCATTTATTGTCAATTTAGACATTGAACTAGTTTCTGGAACACTGAGGACCAATGATCAATATGTGGAGTCTCACCGATTTACTTCCTTTAATCTTCCCAATAGAGGTCTTTTCCTGGGTTCCTCCACTTGGGTTTTACATCCTTCTGGTTTTAATATTCCCCAATGGCAAATGGAAACGGATAATATTACCTTTGATGCAGGGACTTCTACCATACACTTTATCATCAATCGAGGATTGATGAGTAATGTAGGAAATGCCCCTCTGGAATACCACAAAGTCATTTTTGATAACGAATCATCCATTAGTGGTTCAGGGGGACTGACGAATAAAACTTCCTTCGACACTGTAGATTTTAGACACAATGGTTTTATTTATGTAAATATAAAATTTGGTGCGCTAAAATTAACTACAGGCCATACTTACACTTTTGGGGTACAAACTGAACAAGAGATTGATACCATAATGGGCAATGGGGGTTGTGATGGAATGATCACATTAAAATCTCTCCGACTGGGCAGCAAAGCTGATCTAATGGTAAATAGAGATCATACTCTAGAACGTTATGTAATAAATGATGTGCACAGTGTGGGGCCGGGTCAAATGACTGCAAATAACAGTATTGACCTGGGTAATACTGATGGATGGACCATCAATGAACTGGTGGGTAGAGACCTGTACTGGGTAGGAGATACCGGAGACTGGGAAGATCCGGCCAATTGGTCGCTTACAAGTGGTGGCCCTGGTGGTGAGTGTATCCCGACGCTGGCAGACAATGTGTTTTTTGATGAAAACTCATTTGCAGGTCCTAATAGTACCGTTACAG
Source organism: Bacteroidota bacterium (assembly GCA_038530915.1). Lineage (GTDB taxonomy): Bacteria > Bacteroidota > Bacteroidia > Chitinophagales > Saprospiraceae > JANQPA01. The sequence continues at coordinate 967 of JBCBCD010001015.1, read as the reverse complement.
GATCAAGGCATGAGATATATTACTGTAACAATATGACTTGGTCTAACATCCCAAACAACACCACGATTTCTGCTATAACTATGAATATTTATGGCAACCTGGATTTGGCTCCTTCCACTACTAATTTCCTCTATAATGTCGGATTTACCGTATTTAGAGGAATGGGCGATCACACCATTACATCCAATGGGACCTATATACCGGGAGTAGGTGTTGAGTGCTCTGGTGCTTACACCATGACGGATAATCTTATTACGAATGGTATGACGTTTTATTCAGGTGTTTTCAATACCAATGATTTTGATCTTACTGCTTTCAACATCACCTTCCTCACTTTTGAATCCCCAATGGAGCTGAACCTTGGGAGTTCTCACATTTTCATTACAGGTGTACAGATCAACAATATTTTCCCATTTAGAATTGTAACTAGTTTTCCTCAAAACCTTACCATCAATGCAGGAACCTCACTAATAGAGTTTACCAATCCTGAAACGGGGATGTATATCTATAAAGATTTTCGATTCCATAATATCCTGTTTTCTTCTACTGAAGGAAGAGCCTATATCAGTGTTGATCAATCTAATAATATCAATGAACAAGCTTTCTTCAACAGAGTGCAATTCAACAATGATGGTTTGATTGAAGGCTGGAGTTATTTTGACAGCTTATATTTTGCTCCAGGTAAATCTTATGAGTTGGAAAGCAATGTCACTCAGGAAATTGGAAGTCATTTCCAGATAGTTGGTAACAACTGTAATCCCATTGAGCTTTCATCTACGCTTCCAGGAGTGTCTTCCACGGTGACCATGGCATCAGGAATAGTTAATGGTGATTTTATTCAAATGCAAGATCAGGTAGCCCAAGGAGGTGCAGATTTTTTTGCAGGAGTACACAGTACTGATATTGGAAATAGCAATACCGGATGGGTTTTTGAAACTCGAGAGACCTTCACTGAAGTGGGTTTCCT
>JBCBCD010001014.1:0-2917 GCA_038530915.1 Bacteroidota bacterium | reverse complement strand
AATGAGTTAAATAAGGTCAAAAAATCAAAACAGGACGCAGTAGAATGATCCGAAATGAACGACTCATAGGAAATACAGCCAAAAAGCTAAATTGAAAAATGAGAGAGTCAGACATCACGTCTATCCGAATAGACACATACAATTCTAGGTTGATTTTGAGAGAGTCACAAGGAATCAAAGCGAGTCATTTTGAGTTTTCCCGCCTTTTCTAAAAAATGGAATTATAGAATCAGATGACCCGTTAAACGATTCAATGCGTCACGAGATTAACCTATTGAACTGTATGGCGTTTTGTCAGAATTTGCATCACAACATCTGTAAAATTTGCTTTGAAGATTTGCTTTGAAATATTTTCTGCTTCAGTTTTTAGGCGTGTGAAAAATTGATTCACGGCTTCTTGATCACCTTGAAAATGGTTGAGGACGACTTTTTTGGAAATAGGTTTATCGATAGAAAACCCCATTTCTTGAGCAGCATTTAAGTAGTAATGCCGGAGAGCATCCGAAGATTTTTGGTCGGCCTCTTTCCAATATTGAATAGCTAATTGAGGATCATCGTTAAAGGCTTTTAGAATATCACAAAGTTCCTTGAGCTTTTCCTCATTACTCCAATCAGGAGTACTCCAATTGGTACCTTTTAGGAATTCCCGTATTTTCCATTTGTCCTGTTGAGTTATCATTATTTTTCCTCAATTTGGAATTGCTGATTGCTTTAATTTCATGGTGATTATTTATTTTATCACTTTTACAACTACAAAGCAAAATGGATAAGAATTATCTAAACGAACTCGATAATGCCTATCAAAAGCAAATGGAAGAGATTAATACGAGAATCGATAAGCAAGTAAGAGAAGAATATCAAAATGATGTCAGTCGAAATAATTCTTCTAGTACCCAATCAACATTCTGGAACAACCTAGCGGCTCGCTTCACCAATTCTCGACAAGCTGAAAGAGATCAGCGCAATACTCAAAATGCAAACGAGGATCGAAAAAACAATCTAGAGCAACAAATCCAAGCCGAAATTAATCTTCGTTCGGAGGAACAAGCAAAAGCTAGAGGTGCTGAAATTTTTGAAGATTTTGGAGGGAGTAGGGAGGCTGCTTTTGAAAAGTTGAAACAATATGAAGAAATCCGAAAAGAAGAAATCCGAGATAAAGCCAAGTATAATTTCAATGAGTCAGCCAAAGAGAAAAAAGAAATGCTACTCTTAGAAGACAATACCCAAAGACAATTACCAAACCATAGTGAGAAAAGTTTCAGTAATTTAAGTCAACAAAAGCAAGAAGCCATTCAAGGACAAGCTCAAGAGGCTTTTAACGAGACTAGTAGTTTAGAAGAACAAGAGCAAAGTAAGGATGCAAAAATCGAAAAACAGGCTGATGCCACTATTGAAATCAAAGTCCCTGAAAAAGAACAATCCACTCCATCCCTAGATGATCAATATTGGAAAAAGATTCAGCAAACTGAAGCTCAGATGGATCATTCGAATTTAATTACTACAGATAAGTCAAGTTCTCATGATGCTCAAATTCAAGCAAAGATAGACCAGAGTTTTAGTCACTCAAAATCACTAGATCAAGGTGCAAGTATTTAAATCTTGTCAGATTTCATCGTGACTACTTTAAATTATATCTATTTAAGTTATTCCCATATTGGATCAAAAACTGAAAATTTAGGAGGCAAATGATTGTGAAGTGAAGGATATGCATTTTTAAGTGCATCTAATCGTCTCAACTCTCCCTTCAAACCCTTATTCAAACAAAGATCAACAGCAGCTTTAAAAAATTTGAATGCTGATAAGCTATCCTCCACTTTTAAGTATTTTTCACAGTTTATTCTCAAAAAAATTGCCTTTTGTGTATCGGTAAGCATAGCAAATTCCCAAACATTTTCATATTTACTAAGGATAGAGTCAGCTTTATGAAATTGATTACTCTTTACGAGTAATTCGGCTTCCCGAATTTCTACATGCCGATACCAATTTTCATTATGGCCATGTTTAAAATATTCATTGCTTTTACGAAATAATTCTCCGGATTCAATCAACAGTGCTTCCGCTTTTGGATGGTTCTTTGCTTCTTTGAATAAAGAAATAGCATTTTGATGTAGAATTTTCATTTCGTTATGTTTCCTTACATCCGAAGAAAGAGTCTTTGATGATAATATATCAAGGTCTTCTTTGAGCTGTCGAACTGCAAACATATTTTGATTTTCTTGTCTCAAAGAAATTCTGAGGACATCAAAAGCCTTCAAAAGATTTGGAATTTCATTTAGTTCTTTAAATCCTTTAATACTTTCATTGATATAAAACAAAGGAGCTTTTCTAGTGAATGGTACTCCAAGCGTAGTCTCCATCTTTGCACATAAAAAGCAAAAAAGTGCGTAAATATAGGGCTTTTGACTCCTTAACGGATATAATCTTCCAGCACTCTCGATGCTTCTCAATAAGGTATTGGCATTTTGAAATGCACCCTCTTTATACAGTGAATCGATGAGTAAAATTTGGTTTTCTAATAACGAAACTGATTCATAAAGTTTAAGGTCTGAAAACGCTAAATCTTTTTCAGGGATTACAGCATTATTGCAAGTTTTTTCCTTAATCAATTGTGCAATTATAATTGCAGTTCCTAGGAATTCATTTAGACTCCCTGTGAAATTCACATTACCTCTTATAATTTTGTTAGCTGTATTTCTAGGAACAGTTTTACCCGTTTTCTTATTGAATATTCTTACGAATTCAGCGTGTGCTCCAAAGACATCTGAAAGTTCTTCAAGCAACTCAATAAGTAGGTCTAAATCTTTTCTATGCCTTGGTTCCATGTCGAAATCAAATTAGTTTTTAGCTAAATGGTAACACTTTTTTCGATTTTAAGTAACTGTTACCACAGCGAGGAGGTTGAAGGTATACCTTCAAA
>JBCBCD010001013.1:0-2917 GCA_038530915.1 Bacteroidota bacterium | reverse complement strand
CTGTAACACCACTCACTGCTGCATTCGAATCATCTCTTTTTCCATCACCATCTTTATCATGCCATACCTGTGCCTCAACCGTTCCAGGAAGGATTAAACCTGCATCGTAGTTCTTAACTACCTGACCTTCGTCTACAAGCTTAAAACTCTTCGTACGTCCGTTGTTCTCATCTGCATCACTATCTTCATTGTCATTCACTCCATTCTTGTCTTTCTTCGTAAACGCACTGCCCGATGGCTTTGCAAATTCTAACTTCACTTCCTTGTCTGCCGGTACATCCTTTATCGTTGCTACACCACTGCCATTCGTCTTTGCTGACTTGATGAACTTGTTATTGGAATCCAATAACCTCACTGTAACACCACTCACTGCTGCATTCGAATCATCTCTTTTTCCATCACCATCTTTATCATGCCATACCTGTGCCTCAACCGTTCCAGGAAGGATTAAACCTGCATCGTAATTCTTAACAACTTGCCCTTCTTCAGAAAGAATAAAAGTCTTTGTACGTCCATTGTTCTCATCTGCATCACTATCTTCGTTGTCATTCACCCCATTTTTGTCTTTCTTCGTAAACGCACTACCCGACGACTTCACAAATTCCAATTTCACACTCTTGTCTACCGGTACATCTTTGATGGTCGCGATACCGCTACCATTAGTTTTCGCTGACTTGATGAACTTGTTATTGGAATCCAACAGTCTAACTGTAATACCGCTTACTGCTGCATTCGAATCATCTCTCTTTCCATCGCCATCCTTGTCGTGCCATACTTGAGCTTCAATTTTACCTGTCTGAGCAATGACAGAATTTGCACTAAAAAAAAGTGCACAAATCATAATGAGTAGTAAATTCCTCATGATCATTTTAGTTTTAGTTTATGGATTAAAAGTATTTTGAACGCATATTCATTGCGAATGAAATGATGATAGCTTCATCATTTTCATCCGTAATAGCCTGTATTTTTTGTATTAAATCGGTTGGTTGCTAATTGAATTAGCAATTTGGAGAGCGGGGCATAGCTCTTTTATTAATAATTATCCTATATCCATTTTTTCTTTTTTATATGGGAAAATGAAGACTTAACAAATTTTAATAAAAAAATATTTACTATAAGTAAATAAAATTCTCTTTCTATAAGTCATGCCTAAATATAAAATTTATCATTAATTGAACCAACAATTGTAGGTCGACTTTTGTCAATATTTTCATATTTAATATTAAAATGTTATTATTTATAAAATGAACATTTACCAATTACTCAAATTTATTTACCAATAATCATTTTTTTCTGCCAATTACGGTTCCTCTCTTATCGCCACTTTACAATTCACCTAACTTGTATACCATAACTATCATGCTAACAACACCTATACTTCTTACAATTAGATTCACTTAAGCAGTGTACTTGAATTTTCAAAATCAAAATATACTGTAATGAGACTGTTTCCAAAATTCAAGAAGCTGAGTGATGCTCAGGTATTAGGTTATTATGCCTCTACTTATGAAAAAAATTCAGGACTTGCTGTCCCCATGGATTATTTAAAAAACAACCATGTCTTTGGTATTCATTATCAAGGGAAAATGATTGGAGGCTTTATTTTAGGCTCTGGAGGACATTTGAGAACCATTGAGTTTTTTGCAGCTAAAGAAAAGCATGAAGCACTTTATCAACAAATGGATTCCGTAGACACATATACTGAAATTTGTTGCTTCTGGATAGATAAAGCTTTTCGAAAAAGGACCTTTATCAATTATTTCACCTGGGTGGCTATGGCTTATTCTTTAAAAAAATGGGGAACTAAAAATATCATATTTGGAACCAACTCCATCCGTCTGGCAGCACTATATGCAACTACCCCAAAGTCCATTCCTCTACATAAGGATAAAGTCAATAAAAAACGAACTTTCATTTTTGTAGCAAAGAAAAAAGGAAGTATGAAAGGCATATTAGAGATTGTCTATCATAAGTTTGTAAGGCTAATCAAAGTGAAGTTGAGTAAAACTAAAAGCGTCAGGTCCTTTCGTTCAGAAAAAATAAAAATAAGAGCATGATCTTATTAATTTTGAACAAGCTGCTGGAAACGTTCATCGGATCTAAGAAACTCAAACTCCAGGTCTACTTCCATCCAATTCAATTCATCATCTTTATATTCAACAGCTTTTTCAAGGTATAGTAAGGTCTCATTTTCCAATTCAAGTTGGCCGTAGATTTTGGCAATGTAGTAGGCGCAGTTTTTCTCGCCTTGATTTAATCGATCAATTAAGTCTTCAGCAATCTGTTTAGCTTGCTCTGTTTCTCCTTTCATGGCCAGGGTAATTCCAATATCACTGATTAGGTTAGCGGGTCTGTAATTGAGTCTGGTCATCGCATTTTCTAAAAAAATCAGAGCTTCCTCATATTTGCCATTCAAAGAGAGTAGTTTGGATTTCATGCCAATGCTGGCCTGATGATTTTCAAATAGTGCTTGTGAAGACTCTATTGCTTCTCTGGCTTCCGTAAACTGTTTGTTGTAATAATAGGATTGTGCCACAACAAAATAATTCCAAAAGAAATGCGGATTCCTATCCAAAGCCTGCTTTGCTATTTTTTGTCCTTCCTGAAAGTTTCTTCTCAAAGTAAGAAACATCCCCAAGGATGCAATACCAAATTCTACATCTGGATCAATATCCACAGCCTTGCGAATGTACTGTTCAGCACTTGCTCTATCCAACAACCAAAAACTCATCCAGCCTTGTACTTTGTAATACATGCCTTCCAGTTCTGAATGATCAGCAATAAAGGCTAATTCTTTTTGTACATCCTGATAAACACTATCCGCTTTGAGATCGCCCCAACTCCCTGCTAAAGAACAATAAATCCATGCCAACCATGCATGTGCCAGATCAAATTTAGGATCTAATTCAAGTGCTTT
>JBCBCD010001012.1:0-2920 GCA_038530915.1 Bacteroidota bacterium | reverse complement strand
TCAAACAATTGTTGGTGGATTTAATCGTAAGTGGGGTTTACCAGTACCTCAAGTTCAAGCAATAACAGCAGGAAGTGTTTTTGTTTTTAAACATCCTGAAAATAGATTAGATTCCCACGCTGTCCAAGAATTAGAAAATCAAGGAATTGGTGAAAGAAGAATAGATGGTTTTGGTAGAGTCGCTTTGAATTGGATACCAGAGGAAAATAAAATTAGTGTTACAAAAAAAGATATTAAGCCCAAAATCAATCTAGATACATCAAGCTTTCAAGAGCAGAAGCTTTCAGAAGGAATAGCAAAACAAATGGCAGAACGAATGTTGCGACAAAAATTAGATGAGATATTGATAGAGCAAGTCAGCAATACTTTTAATTTATTAGATAAAAGCAAATTCAAATCTATTCAAAACAATCAACTTTCACGGTTAATGATTGTTACTAGAAATGCCTTAAATGAAGTTCAAGCAGGTTTATTAGAGCATGAAGAACATTCACTCGATAAATTTTTAGGTAAAGATGAAGATTCTAGCCAAATGACTAAAGCAGGCAAAGAACAGTTTAAAAATGTAAAAATGAGAAATGGTATAACATTTGATGAACAGCTTCGAGAATGGCTCAAGCCTTCAAATGATTGGCTAATACCACCTTGGAGGAGCAAATATCCGAATTTTTTTCAAGATGAAAAACCTATGATAACAATTTATAATAAGTCTGCATTTATAGATTCTGAGTTACAAAAAGAATATACACTACGGTTGATTTTAGCAATTACAAAAAAAATGATGCAGGAGAAAAAAAATGTCTGAACTACTTTATAGACTCGATCATCGTCATATTGTTAGGCGGATTATTGTAAGCGGAACTCTAGTTCTAGATACGCCCACTTGTCTAGGAACAGGAGATACAGATAATCCCATCGATATGTCATTATTACGGGATAACCTAGAACCTAAAAAAGCATTGCTCATAGGTTCATCTATAGCTGGTGCATTACGAAACTATTTACGAGAATATAATAAGGGATATGGAGAAATAGATCTCCGCGACAATTTAGCTACAAAATTATTTGGCGATCTCTTTGCATATAAGAATGAAAAAGATCAGAATGAAAAAGATCAGACAGAAAAAGAGAAAATAACACTCAGGGAAAGAAATATTCAAAGTCCTTTAATTGTGAATGATGCTATTAGCACTCAACCAATTCAAGCTGAACTGAGGGATGGCGTGAAAATTGATGGCAGCACTCGTACTGCTGTCGAGAAAGCAAAATATGATTTAGAATTACTGCAAGCTGGAACAGAATTTCCCCTCTGTTTTGAGTTATTGATTGAAAAAGATAGTGATGAGCCTGAGTTATGTAAAGGATTGACGATCGCACTTTCTGGCTTAGAAAAAGGTGAAATTAGTCTAGGGATGAAAAAGCGGCGTGGCTTTGGTCGATGTCATGTCAAAGAGTGGCAAGTCTGGAATTTTGATCTGACGGATGTAGGCGATCGCATGGCTTGGTTAAAATTTGAACATTGGACACCAGGTTTTTTAGCAAAAGCTCATAAACAAGGAAAGAACATTGCTAATTTACTTAATGTTACCTTAAACTCAAGTGAGGATAAGCGCGATCGCTTTACCATCAATGCAACATTTACCTTAGCAAGTCCTTTACTCATTCGTGCAGGTCAAGCCTCCAGTAAACGCGCACCAGATGTTGTACACTTGAAATCTCATCGTCCTCCCGAAAATAATGACACTACAAACAATGACACTACAGAAGAATCATCAGATCAAAATTTGCAACCTGTGTTATCGGGTACAAGTTTAACTGGAGTATTACGTCATCGAGCGGAACGTATTGTTAATACTCTGGAAAAACCTACTCAAATTATTGATGATATATTCGGACCAGATTTTTCTAAAGACAAGACCAAAACTGCACAAGCTAGTCGGTTAATTGTTGAAGAAAGTATTGTCAAAGATACAACAGATTTAGTACAAACTCGCATTGCTATTGATCGTTTTACTGGGGGAGCCTATCACGGTGCATTATTTCAAGAACAGCCGATTTTCCCCAAGGATAAAACGACAGTAGAAGTTAAGCTAGAATTACGCAACCCTGAAGAATATGAAATTGGCTTACTCCTATTACTGCTGAAAGACTTATGGACAGAGGATTTACCTGTTGGGGGTGCGAGTAGTGTTGGACGTGGGAGATTAAAAGGAAAAGAAGCTACAATAAAAGCTAAGATAAAACAGAAAGATTCACAATGGAAAATTAAAGAAAATAGCGATAATCAGTTAATGATTAAACCAGAAGAGGCTAAAGAAAAACTGGAAGAATTTGTATCAGAGCTTGTTCAACTAATTGAGGAGAATCCCAATGAGTAAAGCTACTTCTAAAACTTCAGAAATTTTACTTGATACTTGGCAGCTAATGAATTGGCAAGACTTTATTCAACTTGCGAATCTGCCTAAATACGAACAGGGTCGGTGTTATTACGATCGCGGTTACATGAAAATAGAAATGAGTCCTCTTGGTATCAATCACAGCAGAGATAATTCAGTTGTAGCTGGATTAGTTACTTTATTTGCTACATTGAAAAATATTCCAATTTTAGAATTGACTAATGTTAGTCTTAGAAAAGCTGAAGTACAAGAATCTCAACCTGATTCCGCTTTCTATCTTGGAAAAGTACCAAATCTTCCAGCTCGAAGTAACGAGCCAATTAATTTAAACCAATATTCACCACCCACATTAGTAATAGAAGTGGCTTCAACAACTCTGAGTGATGATTTAGGTCGCAAAAGATTACTCTATGAACGGCTAGGAATACATGAATATTGGGTAATTGATACAAATAATACTTCTATTATTGCCTTTGAAATGATCGAAGGGGGAAGCCGAGAAATTAAAGTATCAAAGGTTTTAC
>JBCBCD010001011.1:0-2922 GCA_038530915.1 Bacteroidota bacterium | reverse complement strand
TCTTGAAGTAGAATGCCAGGAAATGTTGGATAGCTTTCACAATGAACTTCAAGAGGAAGTATTGTTTTTTCCTTCCATTGCTCAGCTAGGTCGTAAATTTGGGATAAGCGAGCAATCGAGTCAACATTTACTAATGCCACTTGAGTTTGAGCATTGATTAAATTGGAATGGAAAATACTTATACCTAAGAGCAGGGTGATGCTAAACCTAGTATATTTCATGCCATTTCTATTCGTTATTTATATGAACAAGTATTCCATCAACTTAACGTATCAATTAATTGTCCTGTTAAGGACTTAATATAATTAAACCGAAATGCTATAAAGCAATTGTGTGCCGTTAGGTACACTATATATCGCGTACCTAATGGCACGCTAAAACATCGTTTACATTACTGCCTACCAATATTTTGCCCTTACAGGGCTGCAATATTTTTCATCTAGTTTAGAACTAAAAAGTATGATCAATTGAGTGATGATCCTCGACTGCTTCAAACTACTCCCCATAATATCACCAATTGCTTTATCCCCACTTAAATATTCCTGATACCTACTATAGTAAATGGGGATCCCATTCACCATTTCATAAATCAATTCTTCAGGAATATTTTGAATTTCTGCTTTCAACATACAAGCTTGTTATTGTCAATTGATTTAATTTAGTTCTTTTCAATATAAAAAGCCATTGAGACTGTTTTAATTGGAAATGCATTAAATTAAGGCATGGTGAAAACTATTTTATTCCTCAATCATTCTATAATTTCCTTAATAAATGCTTCGACTGTTGGGCTTTCAATTAGTCCAATTTTTATTTGTTCAAAATGATTTTCAGAAATTTCTCCTTTGTACTCCAACAAGTCCTCTTGATATAGTTTTCTAAATTCTTCTAAGGTATAATCAAAGTAACCATTACAATCTACATAGGAATCAAGCTCTAAACCATTTTCATCATCAGGATTTATCCAAACTAAGGTTGAGGTTGGAAAGTTATTTATCTCTATAAATCGACTTCGTTTTTCAAATTGAGAGGTACAGCATACTAATATAAGCAATTCATTATCAGCCTTAGCTACACAAATAAAATAATGAGGTACATTCGTATTTAATTTTTCGCTTGAAAAATAATATACTTTCCTGGGAGAAATAGAAGACATGAAAAGGTCAACTGGAATTTTCATATAAGCCTATAGATATATCCATTTTCAATGAATAAATCTCTTGTCAACTCAAGCGATTCAATATTAGATTCAAATACAGTATTTTTATCAGCATTTGAGATGCTAAAAAAGTCTTCATAATTCATCTCAAAGCGTGAGGTGTTTCTAGAGTTTAAATGACCTTCAAACTTTTTCCATTCAGGATACTTATGACTTTCTTCTGATAGTTTAAACTTATCAAGTTTCCCATATTCCTCGTAAATAACTCCCATAACTTTAATATCTGTTTTGGAAAATACTTTGCCAGAAAAACCATGCTTGGAAGAATAAGTATATTTTTCCTCTGATGAAAGATATTGTTGCCTGTATGCCCTTTCCTCTTCGGAAAGGAAATTAGTATCCTCTACTAAATCCTTTGTATTTGATGCTACAGGGCCATAGTTTAGAGCAAAGTAAGTATCATTTAAGATGGGACGAGCATATTTTCTCAAGTGTAACCTATCTGATAACCAGATGAGCTTTAACGCTTTCATCTTATTAATACTTCCTCCTTCTTTTATTGCAAAGAAGTTTAAGGCTTGGACAGATTTTTTGTAATTAAATCCTAACATTTTAATCTTTTACAAATAGAGTATAGACAATTTAATAATTTTTATTTTTAAATTCAAACAAATTGTGTTAAAAAACAAAAGCTACTACAAATCCTTCCTTGCAGTAGCTTCTTTTAAAAGAAATGAATAATATACTATTTCTCTTCCTCCATCTTCAAATCCAATTTCAAATTCAACTCTTCCAATTGTTCTTCAGCTACACCTGAAGGTGCATCTATCATCATATCTCTACCCTGATTGTTTTTAGGGAAGGCAATGAAATCTCTGATGGAGTTTTGTCCGTTCATTACTGCACAAAGGCGGTCAAAACCGAAAGCGATACCTCCGTGTGGTGGTGCCCCATATTCAAAAGCTCCCAAAAGGAAGCCAAACTGTGCTTCTGCTTCTTCAGGTGTGAAGCCTAGTAAAGTGAAGTTTTTCTCTTGCAATGCTCTATCGTGAATACGGATAGAACCACCCCCAATTTCTACTCCATTGATTACCAAGTCATAAGCATCAGCTCTTAGGCTTTTCATAGTCTGGTGATCGCCATCTAACATTCTTCCAATATCTTCTTTTTTAGGCGAAGTAAATGGATGGTGCATGGCATGGAAACGCTCCAATTCTTCATCCCACTCCAACAATGGAAAATCCAATACCCACAATGGCTTGAAGTCACCATCTTTCATCAAATCCAAACGACGGCCCATTTCAAGGCGTAGTTCATTCAATTGCTTACGTGTCTTTTCTTCTTCGCCAGCCAAGATCAGCATCATATCGCCAGGCTTAGCTCCCATTTTATCAGCCCATGTCTTTAATGCTTCCGCATCAAAGAATTTGTCTACTGACGATTTAAATGTACCATCTTCATTGTACTTCACATAAACCAGTCCTTTGGCACCAATTTGAGGACGTTGTACCCATTTGGTCAAACCATCTATTTGTTTGCGCGTATAGTTGGCAATTCCTTCTGCACAAATACCTACGATCAATTCAGCGGCATCGAAAACTTTGAAGCCTTTATTTTGGGCGACATCATTCAATTCTACAAACTGCATCCCAAATCTCACATCCGGCTTATCAGAACCATACAATCTCATCGCATCATCATATGACATACGTGGAAAATCAGGTAATTCAATTCCTTTTAAAGACTTAAAGCCTTTAAGTCTTTAA
>JBCBCD010001010.1:0-2926 GCA_038530915.1 Bacteroidota bacterium | reverse complement strand
AATTGATCTTAAGATACTCCCTTTTAGAGGAGAGTATTACAATCTTTCAAAAGAGAAAGAATATTTAGTAAACCATTTGATTTATCCGGTACCCAATCCACATTTTCCATTTTTAGGTGTGCATTACACACGCATGATTAATGGAGGTATCGAAGCCGGCCCTAATGCAGTACTAGCTTTTAAAAGAGAAGGATACAGCAGATGGGATTTTAATGCTCCTGAATTATTAGATGCAGTTGCTTATTCGGGTTTTAGGCAGCTTGCCTTTAAATATTGGCGTCAAGGATTGGGAGAGTTACATAGATCGTATTCGAAAAAAGCTTTTGTAAAAGCACTTCAACATCTGATTCCGGATGTGATAGAAAATGATCTTAGTAGAGGGAATTCAGGCGTTAGGGCAATGGCCTGTCGACCTGATGGTGAGTTATCGGATGATTTTGAAATATATGAAAAGAAACGTGTCATCAATATTTGTAATGCCCCATCACCAGCTGCAACAGCATCTTTGGCAATTGGAGAAACCATTACAAAAAAAGCACTAGCACATTTAAAAGATTATTAAAGCTAAATAACAAGGATATGGATATTGTTAAGCCCAACATCATGATGGTCGATTTGAAAAACCAATACTTGCGTTTCAAAGACGAAATTGACCAAGCTGTTTTGGATGTAGTTGGTTCTACTGCTTACATCAATGGTCCTGCTGTTAAGGAATTTCAGGCCTCAATGGAAACTTACCTCAATGCCAAGCATGTAATCCCATGTGGTAATGGGACGGATGCCCTACAAGTGGCAATGATGGCATTGCCTTTAGAGCATGGAGATGAGGTTATCCTTCCTGCTTTCACTTATGTAGCCACTGCTGAAGTGATCGCCTTGCTAGGTTTTAAACCAGTTATGATCGATGTAGATCCTGATACCTTTAATATTACAGCAGATTTGATCGAACCTGCTATAACGGAAAAAACAAAAGCCATTGTACCAGTCAACCTATTTGGTCAAAGTTGTGACATGGAGCCCATCATGGCTTTAGCTAAAAAACACAAGCTTTGGGTAATTGAAGACAATGCGCAAGCAATAGGTGCAGATTATACTTTCAGTGATGGATCTACTCAAAAAACAGGCACAATAGGACATATTGGTGGTACTTCGTTTTACCCTTCTAAAAACTTGGGTGCTTACGGTGATGGTGGAGCGATATATACCAATGACGAAGAAATCGGAAGTATGTTGAGAATGGTGGCCAATCATGGCCAAAACAAACGTTACTACCATAAATACATAGGAGTCAATTCACGACTAGATGCTATACAGGCAGCTATTCTTAATATCAAGCTTAGGCATTTAGATGAATTTGCGGCTGCAAGAAGAAAAGCTGCAGATTATTATGATAAAGCTTTCGCTGAGGTTGCTCAATTGAAGACGCCAGTAAGAAGTGATTTTTCTACTCATGTTTTTCACCAATATACATTGAAAGTAGAGGAAGGTGACAGAGATGCTTTGCAAGTTTACTTGAGGGAAAAAGGTATCCCTTCAATGATCTACTATCCGGTTCCATTGTATGAGCAGGAAGCTTACAAAGGAAACTCAAAGGTAGACTTTCTTCCGGTTACTGATGAGCTGTGTAAAAAAGTGATTTCATTACCTATGCATACTGAGTTGACGGATGATGTACTTTCTTACATCAGTGAAGCTGTGATAAACTATTTCAAATAGACCGATTGCACACAAAAATTACAGGAAGTGATACAGGAACTACTTAATAAAGAAAAGAGAATATCCGTTACAGGTTTGGGGTATGTGGGCTTACCACTAGCTCTTGAATTAGGCAAATATTTCAGTGTGATTGGATTTGATATCAATCAAGGACGCATTGAAATGATGCAAAAAAAGGTGGATCCTTCAGAAGAATTAGACGCTTCTGCATTCGAAAATAAGGATGTTCAATACACCAGTAATCCGGAAGATCTCAAAAAGGCTCATTTTCATATAGTGGCTGTTCCAACTCCGGTTGACGAGCATAAAGTTCCTAATTTGACGCCTGTTTTCAAGGCATCAGAAACCATTGGGAAATACCTCAAAGAAGGAGACTATGTTATTTATGAGTCTACGGTTTATCCGGGATGCACAGAAGAGGACTGTGTTCCGATTTTGGAAAAATTCTCCGGATTAAAGATTTGTAAAGACTTCAAAGTAGGTTATTCTCCCGAGAGAATTGTGCCCGGTGACAAAGTAAGAACGCTAGAAAAAATTGTCAAGGTGGTTTCTGGTTGTGATCAGGAATCCCTGGATATCATAGCAGATGTGTACGGAACAGTTATCGAAGCCGGCATATATAAAGCCAGTAGTATAAAAGTTGCTGAGGCGGCAAAGGTAATAGAAAATACACAACGTGATTTGAACATTTCTTTGATGAATGAGCTGTCTATTATTTTCGACAAGCTTAATATTGATACCAAAGAAGTTTTGGATGCTGCAAGTACCAAGTGGAATTTCCTACGCTTTTATCCTGGCCTCGTTGGAGGGCACTGTATTAGTGTCGATCCTTATTATTTGCTACATAAGTCTAAGCAAATCGGCTACGATCCTCAGGTTATCCTTAGTGGTAGGCGTATCAATGATAGCATGCCTTCCTTCATTGCTAAAAGGATGGTACAAATTCTTATCCAGAAAGGAAAAAGTCCCGGTAATACAAAAGTATTGGTGATGGGGATTACCTTCAAAGAAAATGTTTCTGATATAAGAAATTCAAAAGTTGCTGATTTAATTCGTGAGATGATGCAATATTCTATCAATGTTCATGTTACTGATCCGTATGCTTCACCAAATGAAGTGGCACATGAATATGGACTTACATTGGTAGATAAAATTTCGTCAGATTACGATGCGATTGTTGTGGCTGTTAGTCACAATGAATATAAAACAA
>JBCBCD010001009.1:0-2927 GCA_038530915.1 Bacteroidota bacterium | reverse complement strand
AGCTTCAAAGTCATCGATAAATAGATGCATACTGATTTGAAGTGCTGTTTCTTGTTCATTGAATTCTACCAAGGCCTTACTCAAATGAAAGGGGTGAGCAACTGGATTGAGCGCAAGGGTACCAAACAGAAAAGTCAGATAATAAAGCATATTGAGTATTATTTATTTTATTTTTTGGGCTGTTAGTTTTGTAGAAAGATTTAGCGTAGCTTATTTACCTAAAAACTAAGAACAAACAACCAATAACTAAAAAGGAATTCTTTCGATTGCCATAATGAGTGCAATTCCGGCAGCAGCGCCTGAAATGAAAAGATTCCATTCTCTTTGCTTGATGCGTAAAAAATTAAACGCAACATAAGAGGTTACTAGTATAACAGCTACAATTGCTAATTGGCCGAGTTCAACTCCAATATTAAAGGCTAATAATTGTTGAAGCAAAGATTCTTCTTCGCCTGGTAGCAAACTGGCTTTAAAGAAATTCGAAAAACCTATGCCATGAATTAATCCAAAAATCAAAGCAAAGAAATAATTTAAATTGATTTTTGATCCAAATGTCTTTTTTGCTTCTTCACTTTCATCTTTTTTATGTACAATCACATTGTACAAGGCTGTTGCAACGATAGTTACCGGAATTAAGAATTCTATCAATGCAGCTCTAATTGGAATAATTCCAAAACTTGCCAATGCCAGTGTAACAGAGTGTCCAATAGTAAAGGCGGTCACTAAGATGGCTACTTTACGCCATTCTTTTAGGTTGTAAATGGCACAAAGTGCAATAATGAAAAGGATGTGGTCATATCCTTGTAAGTCAGATATGTGTTCAAATCCTAATTGAAGATAGGTACCAAATAAGGATCTTAGTAATAACATAAGGTAGGATATAAATTGTTGATGAGCTTATAAGGTGATAAGGTTATAAGTCTCAAGCTTATAACCTTATACACCAATAAACTAATCCTCTATATTAATATCTGTAATATTCTGGTTTATACGGTCCTTTAACCGTTACACCAATATATTCAGCTTGATCGTCAGAAAGTACATCTAAATCAACACCAATTTTTGCCAAGTGTAATCTTGCTACCTCTTCATCTAAGTGCTTGGGCAACATGTACACTTTATTTTCATATTGGGCTGTATTTTGCCACAATTCCAATTGTGCCAATACCTGATTGGTAAAGGAGTTAGACATTACAAAAGATGGGTGACCTGTAGCAACACCAAGATTAACCAAACGGCCTTCAGCTAATAAGATGATGTCTTTTCCATCTAAAGTATACTTATCTACTTGTGGTTTAATGACAACTTTAGTGTCACCAAGCGTTTCATTCAACCAGGCAACATCAATTTCATTATCAAAGTGACCAATGTTACACACAATGGTTTTATCCTTCATCAAACGGAAATGCTTTTCTGTAACGATATTCTTATTACCAGTAGCTGTAACAACAATATCAACTCTAGGAATAGCATCTGTCATTCTACGTACTTCAAAACCATCCATTGCAGCTTGTAAAGCACAAATAGGATCAATCTCAGTAACAATAACACGACATCCTGCACCTCTTAAAGAAGCAGCAGATCCTTTTCCTACATCACCATAACCAGCTACAACAGCTACTTTTCCTGCGATCATGATATCAGTAGCTCTACGAATAGCATCTACTAAAGATTCTTTACAACCGTATTTGTTGTCAAACTTAGATTTTGTAACAGAATCATTTACATTGATTGCTGGAAGAGGAAGTGTACCATTGTTCATACGCTCATACAAACGGTGTACACCAGTTGTAGTTTCTTCACTCAAGCCTTTGATTCCTTCGACTAACTCAGGATGATTATCTAAAACGATATTGGTTAAGTCACCACCATCATCTAGAATCATATTTAAAGGTTGGTCACCTTCAAAAGCAAATAATGTTTGCTCTATAGCCCACCAAAATTCCTCTTCAGTCATACCCTTCCAGGCATATACAGGAATACCAGCTGCTGCAATTGCTGCGGCTGCATGATCCTGAGTAGAGAAAATATTACAAGAAGACCAGGTAACGTCAGCACCAAGCTCAACCAGGGTCTCAATTAAAACGGCTGTTTGGATGGTCATGTGAAGACAACCTGCGATGCGAGCACCTTTCAACGGCTTTTGCTCACCGTATTTTTCTCTAAGTGCCATCAAACCAGGCATTTCTGCCTCAGCAAGTTGTATCTCCTTGCGTCCCCATTCAGCTAATGAAATGTCTTTTACTTTGTATTTCAACTTTTGTTGAACAGAATCCATATTGAATTTTTTTAGTATTCTGAAATGCTGCGCAAAATTACAATATTCTGCGATCAATTGCTAATTGCTCATTGTGACATACACGTAAAATTATCAATTAGTTGACTTTAGAGCTTAATTTTCAAAAAGGCAAAGATTCCGGATACTATATTTCCAAGCAAGCTAATCGCAATCATGGAAAATGTAAAACTGATAAGCATTGCTAAAAAACTCTTCCAAATGCCTTTCCATTTTTTATCATCAAACACTTGGTAAAAAGCAAACATAGAATAGGGTAGAGCCATTAGAGAAATGATGAGGGCTAGATTCTGTAAATCTGCAAAAAAAGTGAAAGGGATAGCAAGTATATATATGGCAGTACTAGTAGCATATATGTAGCCATTAATAACTAAATGTTCTGCATAATTGTATCTTCTCAATTTGTACACAATTGTTGTAGCTGCCGCAGACAAAGGCACACTAAATAGAAGAAGTATATTAAAGTACTTGCTGTTTATGGCCATATTATTATGGAAAAAATATTCAAAATACTCCTTAAAGGGGCCCTCTTCCATACTGGCAAGGTCATCCATTTGGCTTTGCATCATATCAGACATCATATCAGTAGTCATTAAAAACTGGATTGTAATAATAGCTGAAATGGTTACTG
>JBCBCD010001008.1:0-2927 GCA_038530915.1 Bacteroidota bacterium | reverse complement strand
CCAAAGGATAACGTCATGGTCATGCCCGGTTGGAAGCTTAGTATTATTGGTACATTTGCAGATTATGGAACAGCTGTTGAGCCTCAAAACTCTTATATGTACCACTGCCATATTCTACCTCACGAGGACAAAGGCATGATGGGACAATTTGTAGTTACCGATGTGCTTACATCCGTTAAGGAAGTACCTGCTTTGTCTGATCGAGCTATGAAAGTCTTTCCCAATCCGGCAGAAGGTTATATTTTCCTGGAAGGAGGTAGCCAAGCTGAAAGCTGGGTGAGATTTTCAGATTTAAACGGAAGAACCATAAAGACACAAAAACTAGGTCCATTTGAAGGTGCGGTAAGGATCAATATTGATGAATTAAGCAGTGGATTATTTTTGGTAGAATGGTTGTCTGAAGAAGGGAAAGCGGTTACGAAATTGAGTGCATGGTAAATTTGAGTGTTTAGGTGTTTAGAAGGTTAGGATGATACACTAAACACCTTAACAAATTAATATTGTGTGCTTAATACTACTTTTGTGTAAAATCAAAAGAAATGAATACAACACTCCCACCTGTAAGAACTGGTCCGTCAGCATGGTATGGTCCACAAATGGAACAAAATCCAACTACCTGGATCATAAAACTGAAGGATGAAGAAATAAAGGAATTGGAACTGGCTGCACATGCATTTACCCAATCAAAGTGGCCAATCGCTGAATTAAACGAACATCAATTTCCTCTTCCCTCCTTAGGTCCTAAACTCAAACGCATCCGCCAACAATTGATCAACGGGATTGGATTCACCTTGATAAAAGGGCTTGTTCCTGAACAATACACAAAAAAAGAATTAGCTATTATGTTTTTTGGCTTGGGCACTCACATTGGCCATGCTCGTTCTCAGAATGCAATGGGGCATGTATTGGGGCATGTCAAAAACCTGAATGTCGATAGCAGCGACCCAAATGTTCGCCTTTATCAAACCAAGGAACGGCAGACTTTTCATACAGATTCCTGTGATGTGGTCGGGCTTTTATGTGTTCAACCAGCTCAGCAAGGAGGTTTGTCTTTATTAGTCAGTGCTGATACTGTGTTTAATGAGATGCATAAAAGGAGGCCTGATTTGCTACAACTCCTTTTAGAGCCAATAGGAACCGACAGAAGAGGAGAAGTTCCTGAAGGTCAATTGCCTTATATGCTCATACCAGTTTTCAGTCATTATGAAGGAAGAATCACGCCTTTTTATCAACGACAATACATAGAATCTTCTCAACGCTTTCCGGATGCACCTCGCTTAACACCACAACATTTTGAAGCACTGGACCTGTTCGATGAGTTGTGCAATGATCCAAACTTGCATCTGAGTATGATGCTGGAAAAAGGAGATATGCAGTTTGTTTACAATCATGCTATGCTACACGACCGTACTGGTTTCGTTGATCATCCAGAATCTGAAAAAAGAAGGCATTTGATGCGCTTGTGGTTATCAGTACCCGATGATCGTCCTTTACCCAATGTTTTTGCAAGTCGATATGGGACGACTGAGATTGGGAATCGTGGGGGGATTATTGTGCCGGGAAGTGAGTTGTGTTTTCCTGGCTTGGATTAAAATTAGCTTTACTTTCTTTTTTTATTTCACCGCAGAGGACGCGGAGGTACGCTGAGATAGACGTGTAGTTTGCAGTGCTCCCACTACACCCTACACCTGAAACTAATTCAAAGATCGATACTCAACCGGCGTATGGCCCGTCTTTGACTTAAACAAGCGGGTAAAATAATGTGGATAATTAAAGCCTAGATTATATGCTACTTCGCTGATGGATTCACTTCCCGATAGTAACATCCCCTTGGCTTTTTCGATTACAAAGTCATTGATGTGGTCTTTTGCTGCTCTACCAGTTTCTTTTTTAAGTAGATCACTCAGGTAATGAGTAGACAAGTGTATCCTCTCTGCAAAATATTGAATAGAAGGCAGTCCATTTTCTTCTTGCTGATTGGTAGCAAAGTATTTCTTTAGCTCTTTTTCAAATTGTGAGACCACTCCGGTACTTTGTTTTTTACGAGTATTAAACTGGCGCTCGTAATAGCGCATGCAATAATTCAAGAGCAACTCCAGGTTGGAGACAATCACTCTTTGACTGTGGTTATCAATGCGTTGCTCGTATTCTCTCTTGATGTTTTGGAAACAATCCAGCACCGTTTTTTCTTCTTCATCTGAAAGGTGTAAGGCTTCGTAAACATCGTAGTTGAAAAAGGAATACTCGCTGATGTTTTCACCCAGATACGTACCATGAATCAAGTCCGGATGAAAGTACAACATCCAACCACTGATTTCTCCCTGTTCTATAGCCCTGGTGATGGTCACGATCTGCTTAGGTGCAGTAAAAATCATGACCCCTTCATCAAAATCGAATGTGTTGCGACCATATTCCATACCACAACCTTTATCCTTAAGAGAGATCATATACATGTCTGTCATGTATTTGGCCCCTACCTGTTCTTCGGGCACGCTGACCTTCTCTGCTTCTACCAAACTCACCAAAGGGTGTTTGGGTTTTCCCCAGCCTTTTATTTCGTGCAATTGGTTAATGGATTTACAGTGGAATGTGTCGTTGTTATTCATAAGTCAAACTATTTATAATTAAATCTATACAAATTTAAGTCTATTTAAAACACCGGACTTACACAAAATGCTGGCTTAAAAACACAAATTGGGGTAACACCAGTAAAAAAGCCCGGTAAAACAACTTTACCAGGCCAACTGTAATGGGATAATCAACTATTGTTATTCAGCTCTTTCGTCTTCGCGTATTTGGGAAGGAATGTTCTTTCTTTGTATTTCTTCTCCATTGTTGTTTACATAAACGACTAGTTTTTGAGCGCCTTTACGCAAACGGATGCGGTAATAGCTCTTTTGAGTGCTTAGCAAAAGGATTTTTTCACC
>JBCBCD010001007.1:0-2927 GCA_038530915.1 Bacteroidota bacterium | reverse complement strand
TGCAAACGGATTACATCAAAGAAGTTGAATTGGATTACACGATAGGCTCTGTTCATTTTGTTGATTTTTTACCCAATGGAGAACCCTGGTGTATTGATTGCACCAACAAAGTTTTTGAGGAAGGACTTACCCAAATCTTTAAAGGAGATGCAAAGGCTGCAGTTACTCGATATTATGAGCTCATCCGTGAAATGATTGACCATACCCAACCAGATATTGTGGGACATGTAGACAGAATTAGAAAATGTAATGTTGGAAACATTTTTTGGAATGAAAAAGAAGATTGGTATGTAGAGCAAATTATGCTAACCCTACAAACCATTGCTGACAATCAATGCATCATGGAAATCAATACAAAGGGATTTTATAGAAAATGGGAAGACGATGCTTATCCTAGGTTATGGGTAGTAGAAGAAGCCCTGCAAAAGGGAATACCAGTTCATGCCGCCTCAGATGCCCACCACCCTAAATACCTGATTGGTGGTTTTGATTTTGTACACGAAAACTTAAAGAAAGTAGGCTGCAAAACCAGCATGCATTTTGATGGAAAACATTGGAAAGAAATCCCTTTCGTTTAGTTGTTAGTTGTTGGTTTTTTGTTGTTGCTAAGCAGGTAAAGCGGAATTTATTCTGCGACAAAAACGAAGAACCAACAACCAAAAACTAATCAATCTTCTTTTCATTGTATAAATAAATCACCAACATTTTAGCGGTTTCTTCATAGGGATTATGTGGTACATGTGGGAGCCTGCCATCATAAAATAAAGAGTCCCCTTTTTTGAGTTCGATATACTCATCATCGATCTGATAATTCAGTTTGCCTTCCAAAATATACTTGAACTCAAAAGCATCGGCACTTACTTTTTTCCTTTTAGCATTAGGTTGTACTTCCAGAATGACCGACTCAAAAGACATATTCTCAAAGCCTTGTTCTAATATAGATCTATATACAAAGCCTTTGGCTTCTTCTTCTTTTTGATTGATAGAATAATCTTCCTCGCTTTTGTGAATGTATTTTTTTTGAGGACTGATATCCAGGTTTTTAAAAAACTGGCTGGGATTTAATTCTAGGGCTTTTACTATTGTTAAGAAAACAGGGAGAGAGGGTACTGTCCTACCATTTTCAATTTTTGACAACAATCCTTTGCTAATGTTTGCCTTTTTGGCGAGATCTACCAATTTTATATTGTTTTTTTTTCGAATGGCTTTAATCTCTTTGCCAATATCAGAAATCAAATAGTCGCTCATGTAAACTGGTTTGTTAATACTTATAAATATATCACAACTATTTCTTAAAGAATAATTTACGTGCAGTTACCTACAAGTTATCAGAGCAAAAGTAATTTTGCACAAATCTAATTTAAGAATGAACCAGGGTAATAAGAAGTTTGACGTAGCTGTTATAGGTGGTGGTATTATGGGGGTTGCTATGGCATATATGGCAGCGCTTGAAAATAACTCTGTTGTGGTTTTTGAGCAAGATGAGGTTACGAAAGGTTCTAGCTTAAATAATTTTGGTTGCATTTGGCCTATAGGTCAGCATCATTCGTTTTATGAAAGGGCAATGCGTTCCCGTACCATTTGGATGGAGTTAGCTGAAAAAGCAAATATTTGGATGAACCGTGCCGGTTCTTTGATACTGGCTCATCACGAAGATGAATATCATGTACTTGAAGAATTTTACGCCACAAAAAAAAATAACCCTTATCAAATTGAATTAATCACTCCTCTCAAGGCCATTTCCCTAAATCCTTTGATTAACCCAATTAGTTTGGAGGGAGCTCTGTTTAGTAAAACGGAATTGAATATTGATTCAAGGCAAGCTATACCGGCTATATACAAATATTTAAAAGAAGCATTAGGCGTCCAAATATTAAATAAAACGCAAATAACGGCAGTAGATTATCCACACATCCATAGCCATACAGGCACTTGGAATGCGGAAAGAGTATACATTTGTAATGGAGCTCATTTTGGCAATGGTATGTTGGGCTATGAGCGTAAAAGAGGCTTAAAAGCCTATCATCTTCAAATGGTTAGAACCAAGGCCATCTTAAGAAATATCAGGAGTTTTCCGAGTATGGCTTCAGGAATGAGTATGCAGCATTTTCCTGCTTTTGAACATTGTGATAGTTTGGAATTACTAAGAAGAAGAATTCTGTTAGACGTGCATCAGGGGAAAAACTGGACCGGAGGGATTACGGTAGCTTCCACTCAATGGAATGAATTGGTGATTGGTGATCCTTATGGATATCATCAAAATGAAAATCACGAGGATACAATGTCCAGTAAAGATTTATATAGAAAGATTAAAAAAGTCATCAGGCTTTCTGACTTTGAAATCAATTCGTACCTTAAAGAGAGCTATTTGAGAATGCCCAGCTACAATGAATATATCGAAAAGGTGGCTGAAAATGTACTACTCATCAATGGTTTGAGTGGATTTGGCTTGTCTCTTTCTTTTGGTTTGGCTTATGAGTTATTAAATGCTAAGGCTACTATATAAAATGAGCCGTCCTCAGAAAGGACAGCTCCATCAAAACTAGTATTTAATAACAAAAAGTTCGTGAAAATATGAAATAATATTATTCTCTCAAATTATTTGACCGCATAAAGTTCGTATTGGTCTACATGCTAACACGCTATATATGATACGTTTTGCTAAATCTTTTGTTCTCGTTATTTCACTTCTTTGTGTAAATATGTCTTTTTCCCTACTAGTAGCTCAGTCAGATGAATCTATCAATGTAATGACTTTCAACATACGTTTTCCTAATCCGGGTGATGGCTTCAATTACTGGCCAAATAGAAAAGAATTGGTAGCAAGCATGATAAGGTATCACGAAGCTGATTTGATTGGTGTTCAGGAAGCGTTTAAGTCACAGTTGGATGAAATTGAAAAAATGCTCCCGGAATATGCTTGGGTA
>JBCBCD010001006.1:0-2929 GCA_038530915.1 Bacteroidota bacterium | reverse complement strand
AGCGCGACGCGCTAGTTTTGATACTGATTATGAATATATACCTAGTGTTATTTGGAGATCTTTTACAGGAGACCTTCCTAATATGCAACTTCACTTTATGGGGTCATTTAATATTAGCTTTTATCGCCTTGGAGATAAAGTTTTAACAATGATTTTTGATAACAAATCGAGAAGGTCTGCATGGGGACAAGATTTAGTAAGGAATTACAGTCGGGATGAAGGAGCTCCTGAAATTCATAATGCAAATAGTCCTTGGATAGGTCCAAAGAGAAATAAAAAAATGACAACAACTTATCAAACTTATATCTTTTTCCAATGAAAGTAGATTTAATTAAGAAGTTAATTATATCAATTATAGCTATCGTGCTAGTTCTCTTTTTAAGAACCCGTTTTGTGGTCACTAATGTTCAAGGAGTGTATGTGAATACAAATTATGAAAGATCAAGAATGTCTCCAACCAAACCTGACACATTAATCTTAATGAAAAATGGACGAATGGAAAGTGATTACTTTGGAAATAGCTATTATGAGCTAGAAAAAAAATTTTGGAGAAGCGAGATCCTATTGTTTAAAGAAAGTGATAAATCATTTTTTGGCACAACAATAAAAAAAACCATATGGGGGCAAACTAAGATTATGATTTCTTCAGATAATTCTCATTACTATTTAAAAATAAATTAGTTTATAAGGCTTAATATAACTATTAACAAAGACTAATTATCAGGTAAATACACTTTTTTCGATAGAAAAAAAATAGCAAATCAGACTAAATATGCAATAGCAAAATTGAGTATCAGCCTATCTTACATATTAGTAAGATAGGCTGTTCAATTACTGGAGGATATAGGAGGAAAAACCAAGTACCATTACAACGGTAAAGAATTAAATAAAGACTTTGGGTTGAATTGGTTGGACTATGGGGCTAGGTGGTATGATGCTAGTATTGCTAGGTGGAATGCGGTCGATCCGTTGGCGGAAAAGTATACGAGTTGGAGTCCTTACAATTATGTAATAGGAGATCCAATTTCTTTGATTGACCCTGACGGAACCTCTGTAGAAACATTTACGGGAACCGCTGCACAAGAATTGTTTAGACAACTGCAAGAAAATCAGAAGGCTGAAGAACCAATCTACGATGAAAATGGGAAACTAATTGGTTACAGGGTAGAACATGGGCAAGGTCCAACTCAAATTGCAGAAGATTTAAATACATACTATTCTTGCGAATTAACTTGTGAAGCGAGTTGGATAGAAATTGTCTACAATAATCGAGAAAAATTCAAAAATGTATTTAATGGAGAAGGAGAGATTAATGATGAATATAATGGAGACTATAAATCTGGAAATATAGAACCTGGTGATATTCTTATTATTGCAAATGGAAGTGAATCAACAAAGGGACTAATTATATCGCAAATAAATAAAAATAATAAGTCGCTTGATTCTATTAAAAGAGTAAATCAACAGGATGATGCTAAGAATGCTACTGAACTTGCTACAGATCATCGTTACAAACCTCATCCTGGAGATCCTGCCGGTGGCATAGAATTGTTAAAAGGTAAACAAACTGTCCAACTCTTTAGAAGAATGATAAAACGGGCTAAATTAAGAAAACAACTTGAAAGGAAAAATGATAGTTTAAGAACAGAACTTAAGAAGATAAATGATTAGAAAAATAGTTAAATATATTTTAATAGCCCTACTATTTTATTGTTTGTATGTATTCCTAGATATGGGAATTTACTTAGTAAATTTGGCTTTAGATGGATTAGATAATGATTATCTTTTACTAAAGAATATTTTTTTTGGAAGTGCTGTAATTTTGATTGGAATTGCTGTTGGGTATTCAAAAAAAAAACCGAGCTCTTTTATTCTTAATAAGATAAAAATTATTGACATTTTTACATTGTTTTTAACAGCGTTTTTGTACAGGATTATTATTGACCCGATATTCCGATTTGAAGAAATACAATATGGATTTAGTCATTCAATAACACAGGAATATTTAAATCCAGTTTTTGACTACAATAAGTTATTAATTTTAATTTACACTGTTTTATTAGTTCCAATCTTTGAAGAAACTATCTTTAGAGGCTACCTATTAAATAAATTATTAAAAGTTGATTTGACTAAATTTACAGCAATTACAATTTCTTGTATATTGTTTGGCTTAATACACTATGAACTAAAACAAATAATAATTACTTTTTTTTTAGGAGTATTTTGTAGCTCTGCCTATTTAAAAAAGGGGTTGATCGGAAGTGTTATTTTTCATAGTTCTTATAATTTCATTTGGTTCATCTTAGACATTAAAAGGAATGAGTATTGGGCTATTATTGAATATTTTAATTTTAAGATATTTTATTGGTTGATCTTAGTATTATCCATGATAGCATGTTGGACCTTATGGAAGCATATCAGTTCAAATAATAGTTGATGTTCCCTAGTTGGGTAAATACAGTTCTTATGATTTAAGACTTAGGACCTTTGACTGATATTACTGCACTATTAGAAAAGATGAAAGTCTATCCTGGCGTAAAGTTGGGGTAGGCTTTTATTATAAAGAAAGCTTCTGCTTAAGTTCCGCTTTAATCAAAAAAGCATCTAAAAACTCTTTAACCAGTCTTTTCCGATCTTGCGGCAGTTGTTCTACTCTTATAAATTGATTAAGTAGTTCTTTATCAGAAATCAAGTTATCAGCCACTTCATCAGAAAATCTGCTTGAGACCAACCTTTTTCTTTCAATTAAAAACGTTTAACTTAAAAATTATAGTTGCTCTAAATATTTACAACTAACTCATAACCAGCTCTAAAAGTAGCGTAGTGTGTAGCACCCACCGATACAATGGTAAAAAGTTGAATGAAGACTTTGGGTTGAATCTATATGAGTATGGGCCAGATGGTACGATCAGGCGATTGATAAATTTAC
>JBCBCD010001005.1:0-2932 GCA_038530915.1 Bacteroidota bacterium | reverse complement strand
ATCGTACATGTAATCATCTATCACGAAGCTGATCCAATATTCATTGGTCATACCAAATAATTTAGTTTGAATAGGTTCAACCTGTGTGCAAGTCAAAGGACCAATGCGTTCAAAAAAGTGTCTTAAGACTGTTGTTTTTCTAGTTTCTCCTTTCAATTCACCATACCCCTTGGAGGTTATTAAAACACTATTCAACGCATCTTCTTTTAGGTTAACTAGATAAACATCCCACAGGTCTTCTTCACCGGAGGGTACCTCAGCGTAATCCGGTTCGTTCATTTCTCTAGGTACTATAGCAATTGCAACGTCTTCAACTTTTATTTGTGGTATGTCTTTCTTCATAAGGCTCTACTTAGTCTTCATTTACAAATTCAAATCCAAATAACTCACTGAAATGACCTTTCAATTTTTGTCTTACTTCTTCAATATCAACTGATCTTCCGATTTCTTTTTCTAAAGAAGTCACTGTTTTATCATCATCTGCAATACCACAAGGAATGATGTTATTGAAATGATTTAGTTGAGGTTTTACATTAAAGGCAAATCCATGCATGCTTACCCAACGACTTAAATGTACACCTATTGCACATATTTTACGTTTTGGTTGGTCATCTTGTGCAGGCATCCATACACCCGTATAATCTTTCATTCTTACTGCTTCCAGACCGTAATCAGATAAAGTTCTGATAACTGCTTCTTCCAGGTATCTGACATATTTATGCACATCCGTGAAGAAACCATCCAAATCAAAAATGGGGTACCCTATAATTTGTCCCGGACCATGATAGGTAATATCTCCACCTCTATTGATTTTATAAAATTGAAAGCCTCCTTCCTCTAATTGTGCTTCGTTTAATAAGAGATTTTCCATTGATCCACTTTTCCCCAAAGTGTATACTGGTGGATGCTCACAAAACAGCAAGTAGTGCAGCACTTCTTCCCTTTTAAGTCCTTCTTTTTCTTTTTCCCGATTATCCCGCTTGAGTTGGATAAGTCCTTTGTGTTTTTCCGTTTGGAAGTCCCAAGCCTCTTGATAATCGATCAAACCCAGATTGATGTATTGTACTTTTTCCATTTCAGCCGCAAAAATATATATTTTATCTCATAAGTGGTTGGACAAAAATAATTATCACTTTATGATGCCATCTTTTTAAGCTGCTCTTCGTTAAATTCTCAGCTGATATGAATCACCTTGCGAATTTGCCTTGATCAGCTCCAAAAATCTGATCGATCAAAAACACTACTTATTTTTGTCCAACCACTTACTTGTAAGGGTAGAAAAAATAACTAACATTTTGTCCACCTTCTTAATGATTTTAAAAAAACACGTATTTTGTGGGTATTGTTTGCTACCAAAAAACCACAACAAAACCATGAGGTGCCTCATCTTTTTGATTTTGATGCTTCCTTTTTTTTCCATTGGCCAGAATGGTGCTCCAGTTACCCTGGGAGCTAGAAGCATAGCTTTAGGAAATGCCAGTATTGGATTAAAGGGTGCAGATGCATTGTTAAATAATCCTGCAGGCTTAGCTACCATCACTTCTTTTCACGCTATAGTAGCAGCAGAACAAAGATTCGCCAATCAAGATCTTCAATCTATTGCAGCCGGGGCAGCTATCAGTACGAGTAGTGGGGTCATTGGTTTGAGTTTAAATTATTTTGGATTCGATCTATATAATGAACAACGCATTGGCCTCTCTTATTCTAGAAGTTTGTTGCAAAACTTTAGCATTGGTGCTCAGTTAGTCTTACATAATACTCAAATTGAAGAATATGGCAGTAAGTTAGTACCGACCTTTGAGATAGGACTTATGATGGAGATTATTCCGGAATTAACAGTTGGTGCTTATGTATTTAATCCCATGCGCATTGAACTCAATGAGGATGAACTTTTGCCAACTGCAATAAGATTGGGATTTGCTTATGCACCTTCAGATAAGTCCTTGTTTGTTGCTGAAGTTTCCAAAGACATTGAGTATCCGGTAGAAGTTAAGGCAGGGATTGAATACAAAGTAGTAGATCAATTGATGTTGCGTACCGGTATTTCTACTGCACCAGAAAAATGGAGTTTTGGACTGGGGTATTTGATTGAAAATGCCGGACTAAGGATAGATGTAAGTGCTTCACATCATCAATTTTTAGGGTTTACCCCCGGATTTAGCGTGGTTTACCAGCCTTAATCATTCGATCATTGCCATTGATGTCTTTTTTGAGTTCAACATTTTGAAAACCTTTCTCAATTAATAGTTGCTTCACTTTTAAAGCTGTATTGACATTACACTCAAAGAATAGAAATCCATTATGCTTGAGCTTTTCTTTTGCAAAATCTACAATGACTGCATAAAACTGTAGTGGATCCTCTCCTTCTACAAATAATGCAAGATGAGGCTCGTTTTCCCAGACACTTTGATCAACCAGATCTTTTTCAGAAAATGTGATATAAGGTGGATTACTTACTATGATATCAAAATCAAGAAGTGCCCTCTTGGTTTCTTCAGCCAAAATATTAAGCTCGTGGAATTGAACTGAAGCTTTTAATTGTTGAGCATTTTCAATGGCAACATCAAGAGCTTCTTTGGAAACATCCAGAGCATGTATGTCCCAATTTGATTGGAGTACTTTGGCTAATGTAATAGGTATACAACCACTCCCGGTTCCAATATCTAATAAACTGGCCTTCCGAATTCCATAGTGTTGTTCTGCCACTTCTTTTATCCAAAAAACCAACTCTTCTGTCTCTTGTCGTGGTATCAAAACATCAGGAGTAACCCTAAAATAAAAACCATAGAAATGAGCCAACCCAATTATATACTGAACGGGCTCATTTTTATTGATTCGTTCAATTATTTCACTGATTCTTTTTTCTTGATCTTCTGTAAGGGATTTCTCAGAATGGATATTTTTTTGACCAAAAGCATCAGTGAAATAATTG
>JBCBCD010001004.1:0-2933 GCA_038530915.1 Bacteroidota bacterium | reverse complement strand
TTTTGATCTTTTGTAAGTTCGATTTTCACACTTATCAAACAAAATTTTCAGGCTAATTTTTCTTCACCGCTGAGGTCACAGAGTTACGCGGAGTTATTCTGCTAGTTTGTTAAGCATGCTTAACAAACTAGCAGAATAATATCAAAAAATCATAGGATCACAAGATGAAAAATTGCCGGATTTTGCTACAAAATTGACGGAAATGATCACCTCACTTCGTTTACCTTTACCCACAACGTCTACCCCCCATTTATGATCTCATCTCAAGTTTTGACCTAAGCTCTCAATGGAATTAATTACCCCAAAACAAAGATTAGAATACAGCTACGCTAATTGCCATCGAAGTCAGCTTCTAATCAGACAATTACTTTTATTTATCAATTATAATTTGATAACCAAAAAATTCTCGTATGAAAAGTTATTTGACATTTACCCTTTTGTTTTTATTTGGATTTACTGGTTTACATGCTCAACTACAAACAGCGTATGTAAAGTTTTACAACGACAGCCATGTCGATTCTACCTTAAGAATGCAGGCCAATAGTATTATTACTCTTGAAAATGGAGGATTTGCATTAGTGGGTCGACAAAATTTTACTGATGAAGACTTTTACAGAGCTGGTGTTTTTATTATGGATGATCAAGGTAACTTGGTCTCCTCTACTATTACCGCTGCCAATGGTAATGCTACAACAAGAGTTCCTATTATAGCCGAAGGTGATGATGGTACAATATGGGTCGCTTATAGCCAATTGGACACAGCAGATGGAGGTTCGGAAGTAACACAAATTATACAGTATTCATCTGACTTGAGTTCCGTTTTAGCCCAGACAACATTTGACTTATTACCTGGCTCGGAAGACCCACAGGGAATGCGTGTTATTGATGGTCAACTAATCATAGCTACCAGGACTCGAATATTTAATAACTCTACTGGTTTCTCGCAAAATGCATACTTGCTAACAAGCCTAAACGCTTCAAGTCTTGCGATAGAAAATCAAGTAAATGATGTTCTTCCGGCAGGTAGTTTTTCTTCTACAGCCGCATTAAATATCTCAGTTGTTGATTCAACTACCATTGCAATAAGCATTCGCTCTCCTGATACAACAGGTGTTGCAAATGATTTAATGATCAGAGAGTTTGCCTTATCTGATTTTTCACAAACAGACGAATACTTAGTTACAGGAATTGGTAGAGATTCTTATTCTATGGATATAGAATATGTACCGGAATTGGATGCCTATGCAGCTACCAATCGTACATTCAATACCTTTTTAATCCAAAGAGGCACAGGAAGTAGTCCAACAATAGATACCGTTGCGGTGCCAGCAGGATTAAGTGGAAGTTCATTCCGTTCTACTATTGTATATTATAGTGGTTCAATCTATGTATTAGGAAGAAATGCTTATCGCATTGATTTATCTATGGGTAGCGTGGATAGTACAGTAGTTATTGAAAACTATCAAACCAATAATACCATCGCTAATGTCAAAAGCAATGGGGATATTTTAAATGTGAACAATAACAGCACTATTACCATTGGAGTGGAAACGACTTTCTATGTTGCTGATTCGGCCTCCGTAATTGATACGGTAGTATTAGCTCCACCAACGACGACCAATGGGGTTGGTGGTTATTTCGGTGCCTTTCCATTTTCACCACTTGTTGGTACACCTGATCCATTTCTTGGCATACACCAGTTTGGAGAAATTGGTAGTGCAACAAATACATGGGGATACGAATTGGTAGATGCCAATACAGGTGATCTCAATGGCCAGACCGTAACTACTAATGATATAGTTTTTTGGGAAAACAGCAATTTTGATCCTTTTATGGCTTCACCGCTTGTTGCTGTTGGAGATGGATATATGTGTGCCATTAATGAAGGGCCCAGGGTAACTTTTTTCCGCTTTGATGACAGCCTTCGTTCTCTTGATCCATTTCAAGTGGGGTTTGGTGCTGCGCAATTTGATCCACAACCCAGTCTATTTGGTGAAAATATTCTCACCGTTGCACCTACCAGCTATGGTATCTTAGGAACTACTTTTGGTGGTTTTTTCGATGGTGTTAGCTTTGTATATAAGCCATATGTCTTTGCTGCAGATACCGTTTTTAATACAAGAATAGCAACTACAATAGATACGGTTACCTACTATCCTTTTGGACGATTTCATTTAGCCGTTGATACTTCTGATCAGTTCTACACGGCTGCTGCACAGGCAGTTGAAGGCAACCAATTTACCCAGACTGATACCCTAGTTGTCGCTAAGCACGATGTTGATGGTTCTATTGTGTTTTTGGCCAAAATACAACTTCCCAATAGTACCTTTATCAGTGTCTATAATTCTGTATTAAGCAATGACCTGACAGAATTATTAGTTAGTGGTGTGTACCAGACTGAGACAGAAAATATAGGTTTCTATGTTAGGATCAATACTGCTGATGGTTCTGTTATTGAACAACAAGGTTATTCTTCAGCTTCATTGGGTTTTGGCAACCGAGGCATCATTCGTCATTTAGCCTCATACGATCCTGCTGGCAACATCAACCTGGCACTTCAAGCCAACGCTATTGATCCCGTAACTAGCTTCAATAACAATCAAATTCGTGTCATTCAAATAGATACATCAGGCAATATACTGGCCGATGAAACAGTACTGAAATCAGGTGTTACAAGCGTTTCCTTATCAAGCTTTAAAGCCATTGAGGAAACCTTATACCTAGGAGGCCAAAGAAATAGACCATCAGGATTAGACAGAGATGGATTCTTGATAAGACTAAATACTGGGAATAGCATTACGTGTGAAGCTTCTTCTTCGGTAAGCAATGTCTCTCTCAATGGCATGGCCACAGAAATTTCTGTTGCAGATACAGGTGCTACCGTAGAGATTACTTTTGACTATGAATTGGCTAATTCTAGTAGTTGTCCTAAT
>JBCBCD010001003.1:0-2936 GCA_038530915.1 Bacteroidota bacterium | reverse complement strand
TATTTGCCAAAAGTCGCTCGAAACACCTTAAAAACCTCTACAGTGAGAATTGCTGTATTAATGTTAGTTTTATTTATTATTGAAGCGCAGCCATAAAAAGTGAGCGTAATAAAAAGAAGTAAAACATATATAGTATTCATATTTTTAACGCATTAAGCAGTTTTTATTTTTTTTGAGCTTAGATAAATTACTGCTAAGCAACCATATGCCTATCAAAATTAAAATGCTCGCGGCAACTTAAAGTTGCCCGCGTCTAAGCTCTGCGGCCTCCTGGCCGCTATTCTTAGCACATTATTGACTAATCTGCAGACCTACGGGAAACCTAGCATGTACACAGTGATATATTCAAGATTTAAGTAGTCAGACAAAATTATTTTTATAATAAAGTTAGATTTTCTATTTTCGACAAATGAGTTGTAAAAAAAGATACATTGAAAAGTTGAACGAGACAGAAATTGAGTTTCTGGAAAATGGTTTCAAAACAGGTAAAAGTCATACTTACCGAATCCGCTGTAAAGCCATTTTATTGAGTTATGAAAAATGGGAATGCAATGCTATTGCTGATTTTTTTGATGTCCATTTAGTCACTGTTTATAATTGGTTAGACAGATGGCAAAGCGGGGGCGTTGAAAACATGAAAGATAAACCAGGAAGAGGTCGCAAACCAATACTTGATCTATCTAAAGAAAATCATGTTGAAATGGTCAATAAGGCTATTGAAAATAGCCCTAGTAACATCAAAAAAGCTTTGAGCAAAATTGAGCAAGAACTAGATGTTTCTATGTCAAAGAAAACCCTCACGCGTTTTTTAAAAAACTTAAGCGCAGATGGAAACGATATAGAAAAAGCCCTTTAGGCAAACCAGATCCAGCTCTTTATGAGCTCAAAACCAAACAATTACGGGCGCTTTTATCCCTAGAAGATATAGGCTGGATTGATTTATTTTTTGGTGATGAGACTGGTTTTAGTTTAGAGCCTAACATTCCTTATGGATGGTTACCAATTGGCCAGCAGACTAGTATTTGTTCTGAACACAAACATGTTGGAAATGTATTCGGTCTGCTGAGCATTAAAGGAAATGGTCATATGCATTGGACAAAGAAAAACATCAACAGCGATTTTATTATTCAAAAGTTGGATCAATTATCAGATCAACTTAGCAAACCAACTGTGGTTGTTTTAGATAATGCTTCTTGGCATACTTCTAAGGCTGTTCAAGCAAAAATTGCACAATGGAAAAACAAAGGTCTTTATATCTTTTATCTACCGCCATACAGTCCTCATCTAAACTTAATTGAGATCCTGTGGCGCAAAATAAAGTATGAATGGCTGCAACCTAAAGATTTTGAATTACCATTATCACTAAAAAATGCGGTCTTAAATATCTTCAACAATTACGGTAAACTGTTTGATATCAACTTTTCAAAGAACTTCTTTATTTAAATTTTATTTGTGTCCAACTACTTAACAGTAAAATAATCTTCGGAATTAAACCATTACTTTAGTTTTCTGGATAATCGTTTTCTAACCAGCAGGTAATTAAATTGATTTGTTCCTCGCTGAGGTCTTTGGGGCGATTTGCAGGCGCATAATCTGGAGGCATACCCAAATTAGGATCCGCTGCTAGCCTCAGTACCCTCGAATTAAAGCTACCATCATCTAATACCGGCAATATACCTTGAAAATCGGTATATTCCGGATGACAGCCCGAATAAGCACAGGTATTGTCAACTATCTGCCGAATATTGAGCTCATAAGAAGTGACAATGTTATCACAACTTGTTTCTCGCGTTGGTCTCAGCTCATCTAAAGTACAAGAATTTAAAAAAACGATTACCCAGAATAGATATAGATAGACGAATTGATTTGGATGAAATCGGGAAGAAGTCGTATATTTCATGGGAAAGGATAGTTTAAAGGATGTTTTTAAAGGCCGAAATATATTAAAACCCTATATATTTAAGAATGATAAAGCTCACTGTATATTTTGAAACCAAATAGAAAATACGGCGTAAGCCTCAAACTATTTTTAATTTTAAGCGTATATATTTTGATTGTGAAAATGCTATAAACAGACAAAAGCCTTTTTTACGAGTCAAAGCAAAAATTCTTAACAAAAAAAAAGAAAAATATGTATCCTCCACATTTAACAGCGCCAATGGCTCAAGATCTTACTTCGTTTGGATTCGAGTCATTAACTACGCCAGAGGAAGTTATAGACGTAATGGACCAAAAAGAAGGCACTATGCTTTTGGTAGTGAACTCTGTTTGCGGATGTGCCGCCGCTAATGCTCGTCCAGGAGCCAAAATGGCTATAAACGATGCTGAAAAAAAACCCACTAAAGCGGTAACTGTGTTTGCGGGTGTTGACTTAGCAGCAACTGAAAAAGCACGTGAATTTTTATTACCATATCCTCCTTCTTCTCCAGCTATCGCTCTTTTTAAAGATGGTCAGTTGGTTCATATGTTGGAAAGACACCACATTGAAGGTCGTTCGGCTGAAATTATCGCCGCAAACTTGAAAATGGCTTTTGACGCGCATTGCTAAGAACCATTTATCAACTAAAAAAGGTACTTCCGTTTCTACACAGAAGCACCTTTTTTAATTATTTTAACAGTAAATCACCACTTAAGGAGCTAAACGATCTATTTTCCAATCATCTTCTCCCACTCTCTCATATTGAATCCGATCATGTAGGCGACTCATGCGTCCCTGCCAAAATTCAATTAAGGTAGGTTTAACCACGAAACCTCCCCAATGATCTGGTCTGGGTAGGTAGTCCATATCTTGGAATTGGGTCTCTAGTTCTGCCACTTTTTCCTCTAAAATGGTACGACTCGCAATGACTTGGCTTTGGGGCGAAGCCCAGGCACCGATCTGACTTCCTTTAGGTCTGCTTTGAAAATAAGCCGTAGATTCCTCCGCAGAAACTCGT
>JBCBCD010001002.1:0-2941 GCA_038530915.1 Bacteroidota bacterium | reverse complement strand
AGTGTTGGTTTCATATTATCGCCGGGTACATCAAAACAACGGAATGTACCAGCTTTATACTTGTAATCTGGAAGCGAAAAGGTAGGTAATTCTTTAATAAATTTCGGGCTTGAATTTTCACTTGCATATCCTGCCTGAGCGGTAAGAGGAACATGCAAAATTCTTTCTTCGTCTTGAGTATTGGTCACGATGTTCAAAACTCTGAATGCATCATGCGTTTCTTCGGTCATAAACAATGGACCTATTCCGGTGTAAATATAAACCGGGTTGATCTTATACGTTTCGATCGCTTTTCTCAACAACTCAATAGTGACATCACGTCTTCCTTTAAGTATTTCGCTTAAACTTTGTGGTAAATAATCGAGAGAAATAGCGAATTGTCGACTAGACTTGATTCTACTCTCCTCTCTCAGTTTATCATGGCATTTGATAAACCGTTGAGTTACAATACTATTCATGGGATACTTGTGTAAAACTGATTTAGAACCTTAAAAATATAAATTCAATATACTTAAATAGGAGAATATTTTTTAATGTTAAAGCAAAAAAGTGACGTTTTTCATCTTGTTATGCTATTATACTGTTATACTGTCATCGATTATATAGTAGGTGATGACAGTATAACAGCATAACAACATAATAGAATGAAAGTATGAATTACTTCGGAAAGCTATCCACGATAGCCATGAAATCATTAGCTTTTAAAGAAGCTCCTCCTATCAATCCACCATCTACATCAGGCTGAGAAAACAAAGATTCTGCATTGTGTGGCTTACAACTTCCTCCATACAATATGCTTGTTGCATCAGCTACAGTTGCATCATAATGATTGGCTATTAATTGACGGATGTGTTGATGCATTTCTTGAGCTTGCTCCGGTGTAGCAGTTTTACCTGTACCAATTGCCCAAACAGGTTCGTAAGCGATAACCACTTTCGAAAATTCTTCTGCTGTCAAAGTGAATAAAGCAGTTTTGATTTGGTTTTCTACAAAAGCTTCATGCTCATTGGCTTCTCTGATATCCAATTTTTCTCCACAACAGTAAATTGGGCTTAAACCATGAGATAAGGCCTTCTTAATCTTTGCTGAAATCAATTCATCTGTTTCGTTGAAATACTCTCTGCGTTCAGAATGACCAAGTATAACATACTCTGCTCCTGTTGACTTTATCATAGCTGCTGAAACTTCTCCGGTGTAAGCTCCACTTTCTTCATGGTGACAGTTTTGTGCTCCAAGTCTGATATTTGAAATATCATTCAACTTATTATACGTGTTGTAGAGATGTATATAAGGTGGGCAAATAATCACCAATGTATCATTTGAAGATACCCCTTCTACGATCTGTTTTACTAAATCTCTCCCCTCATTATAATCTTTATTCATTTTCCAGTTGCCAGCAACTATCTTTTTTCTCTTTGAATTTTCCATTTTGTTTTGCTTTATTAATAGTTATATTGATTTTTTTCACACCACTTACTTAGTTTTTTTTCTACTATTTAGCCACCTTTCCAAAGCGATAATTCCAATAATAGATGCAATCATTATGGCCAGGTTCCAATACCAATCTAATGGTTGCCTTTGATATTCAACAAAAAGCGGCTCTACGCTAACAGCATATTTTTCCTTTGGGAAATTTTCAAACTTTCTATACCTCTTATTGAAAGGCCTGACTAAACCAATAAAATTAGTTTGGCCTTCAAGCACACAATTATTTTTTTCTATACAATTCTCTTCATAACGCTGAGTCCAACCAATCACACTTATTGTGACTTGCTGACCATTATTTACTGAATCATATTGGCTTTTTGTTAAAACGGGAAATTGGACAAACCCTGGGGACTGAACATTTTTATGTGGCTCAAACCAATAATCACCATCAGACCATGCTTGATTGATTTGTATAAAATCAGCATCCCCTATTCCTTCTTCAAGTACTTGGTCAAAAGTAAAAGTCCTCAACTTATGAGTACCGGCGACTCTGGAAATGAGACTGTTGCAACTATTTATAAAAATCAAAATGCATACTAAAATGAGCACTATTCTGGTAATCATATTCTGTGTTCTATTGCGTCTATTCTGGGAGTGAAAATAGACAATTTGTAGCTAAGCGCAAGTTTTTTTATATGTGATGTGTGATATGCAATATGTGATCATATCTCACACATCGCACATTACACATCA
Source organism: Bacteroidota bacterium (assembly GCA_038530915.1). Lineage (GTDB taxonomy): Bacteria > Bacteroidota > Bacteroidia > Chitinophagales > Saprospiraceae > JANQPA01. The sequence goes on along the minus strand of JBCBCD010001002.1, from coordinate 760 downwards.
CATATATTACAAATAGATTTGTCATTACACAATTCTTTATCTAATTTAGATAGGCTTTCAAAAAACAGGCATCTTCCTCTATGAAATTCGGGAAATTACAAGATATCAGTGGAGTTGATTTTTCCTTACCAGAAGATCATGCGTTTAATCAGCGTGTTTGGAAATCTCTTTCAGAAAATAAGGCTGCTAATTTAAAAGTGTATCTGGGTTGCACTGGTTGGTCTATGAAAGATTGGGTGGGCAGTGTTTATCCTCCAAAAACAAAAACAAAAGATTTTTTACTGGAATATGGCAAGCAGTTTAATACCATAGAACTTAATACGACCCATTATCGCATTCCCAAAATAGAATTAATAGATAAGTGGAAAAGAGAAACACCAGCAGATTTCCGATTTTGTCCAAAGATTCCACAAATTATAAGCCATAGTAGGCACTTAGGACTCCAATCTGATGCATTATTAACTTTTAGCAAGGCTATTATTGGATTGGAGGAAAAATTGGGCCCAAGTTTTATGCAACTCCCCCCCTATTTTGGAGCTGATCGGCTGGAAATTTTGAATAAATTTATTTTGGCATTTCCAGCAGAAATTCCATTATTTATTGAAATCAGACATGAAAGCTGGTTTAAAGAAAATGCACTAGAAAGCTTGCTGGAGATTCTTCAAAAAAAGCGGATGGGGTTGGTCATTACTGATGTTGCAGGACGAAGAGATGTACTTCATCAAGCAATAAGTATACCAATTGCTATGGTAAGGTTTGT
>JBCBCD010001001.1:0-2954 GCA_038530915.1 Bacteroidota bacterium | reverse complement strand
GAATGTAAACATCCAATTGGAACTTGTTAAAAACGCTAAAGTCTATGGGCTGATCAAATTTTTCAAATTTAAAATCAGAGAACCCATCTGCTACTAATCCTTCAGGGCGATTGTAACGTGTCACTAAATTTTCCGAGCCAGCCGGATCAGCAAATGCATAATCTACAGTAACTGAATTATCAGCTATGGGACTTAGGTTTGAAAAGGATTCTTCAGTTTCAAAAGTATGATAGAATGGTAAACCACTCCCTGCTAATGCATCCGCTCTTGGTGTCTCTTCCGGACAATCAAAGCCACAAATTCCACCACAATCTACCCCTTCTTCATCCTGATTTTGAATTCCATCAAAACAAGAAGGACAAGGTACACCACTGGAACCTCCACAATCTACCCCTTCTTCATCAAGGTTTTGAATCCCATCTCTATGAGAAGCGGCAGAAGCTAATGTTACATCCAACTCTTTATCACAGGCACTTAGACCTATGAAAAGGCAAGCAAGTATTGATAATCTAAGACTAGTTTTTATAATATTGATTAACATCGTTTCTTTTTTTGAAAATGGTGAATTAATAACCTGGATTTTGTTGTAAAATATCCGAGCCTACCAGGTTGATTTCTGATTGAGGGATTGGTAGCAATTCATCACGTCCTGCTACAAAGTTTTTCCCAACAGCCTGAAGTGCATTGGCTAAGTCACCCCATCTCTTCAAATCAGTAAATCTGTTCCATCCTTCTGTAGCCAACTCTTTTCTTCTTTCCAGTTTAATATTCTCTAAAGTGTAAGGAACAGTGGAGTTATATGCTCTCATGGTTACCTCCTCAAATGAAGCCTGGCCATTTCCTCCACCTCCCATCAAGGAAGCTTCTGCATGCATGAGTAAAACATCTGCATAACGCAATACTTTTTCATTCAATGGACTCTGTTGCACATTTAGCAATTCGTCCAATTGCTCGTAAGTGATGAAGAACTTCTTATTCATAGCTTGAGAGCCTACTGCAAAACCAGGATTTTTGATAGGGTCCCAACCAATGGCAGCTAATCCGGGTGAGTTCACTACATCGCCGGGCTGTAAGAATGTAGCCGCTTTTCTCTGATCATTATCGTCATAAATAGCGATCAAAGACTGTCTTGGTATCATATTTCCCCATGCCAACCATTTGCCAGCCGCCCACATGAACATAAACTGCCAGGAACCAGAACCTTCCTGTTGTTCATTGGTTTCAAAACCATTTCCAACCAGTCCATCTACATAATTGATCTCAAAAATTGATTCTTTTCCAAACTCATTGTTTAGGTCAAAATTGTCGGCAAAATTTTCTTCCAAACTGTAGATGCCACTATTAATTACTGCTTCTGTATACCTTACTGTTTCTGAGTATTCTCCCAGATACAAATGTACTTTGGCCAAAAGTGCATTAGCTGCACCAGAGGTAGCTCGCCACGCTTCTGTTTGTCCTTTTACCGGCAGTACACTCGCTGCATCTGCAAGGTCACTTTCAATTTGTGCATATACCTCAGACTCTGAAGCTCTAGGTAGGTTCACATTATTGCTCGTACTTGTGATGGCTGCTGTAATTAAAGGAACACCACCGTAGTGTTTTACCAACTCGAAATAAGCAAATCCTCTCAAGAATTTTGCCTCAGCGATAATCCTTTGCTGAAGATCGGGCGTTTCAAATTCAAATCCTTCAGCAGTCATAATGGCAAAGTTGGCTCTTGCGATCATTTTATACCATTTTCCCCAGAAAGCAGCAATATTCTGATTGTTAGGTAGCAACGGGAAATCGTCAAATAAAAGACCTGCTGCCCAAAATGAAGCCTGCTGAGAATGATGATCATCGGCACGAATAGACTGTAGCATTTGCGGAAACGTATGCGCATTGTTATTGAACTGCCATTGCAATGGGTCGTAAGCTGCATTTAAGGCAGATAGTACACTTCCTTCGGTTTCGAAAGCAGTCTCATTAGAGATGGTAGAAATTGGATTTTTCTCCAATAATTCTGTTCGATCACAAGAAGTTGCCAGTACGAAGAAGCATGTACTTAGCATCAACAGTTTTATAAAGTTTGAATGATATGTATTCATTGTATTTTTCTTTAGAGTATTGATTGTTTTAATTAAAAACCTAATTCAAAGCCAAACATTACCGTTCTAGGTTGAGGATAAAAGCCTCTGTCTATTCCTAAATCCAAATTGCTGTTAAGGGTATTTTCTCCTATTTCAGGATCAGCTCCTGTATACCTTGTGAAAGCCAATAGGTTTTGAGCAGCTACATACAATCTTATATTTCTTGCTCCTATCCTGTTGATCAATTTATCAGAGAAGGTGTAGCCCAAGGACAAGTTTTTCAATTTTACGAATGAACCATCCTTTACGTGGAAGTCAGAAACCAACTGCTCTCCTCCTGAACCTGCACCAAATAAATTAGCCGGTGCTCCTTCAGCTGCATACCCTACTGGGCGGTTACTACCTATGGCATCATATCTGATGGTTGCATCAAAAATATCATTCCCTTGAGTTCCATAGAAAAAGGCATTCAAATCAAAGCCTTTGTAGTTCACTCCTAGATTTAAGCCGAATGTCCAGTCTGGTAAAGGTTGGCCAATAAAGGTTTTATCTCCTTCATTTGGGATGGTCTTATCATTTCCGCTATTGTCTAGGTCGGCAAAAACAAGATTTCCTCTGGCATCGACACCTTCAACCACATACCCATAAAAGCTTGAAATCTGATGCCCTAAGGCTGTACGAGTGATGGGGTCAGCAAATAACTGTCCGGTAAATCCACCATCCAATGCCTGACCATTTTCTCCTAAACTTGTTATTTCATTCTTGTTATATCCAGCTCCCAAAGAGATGTTCCATTTGAAATCTTCGTTCACTCTTTGACGGTAAGAAAGCAATACTTCAACACCTGTATTGGTAACATCACCCACATTCACAAAGGAAGGATTC
>JBCBCD010001000.1:0-2955 GCA_038530915.1 Bacteroidota bacterium | reverse complement strand
CCATACTTATTATTAAGTCTACTTGCAATGAGTTCAATTTGTTCTAACTCTTTATTAGAGATTCCTTTCTTACATTTCTCTTCTAACTTTATGCTTTTGTATCCAGAATGTCTATCTTCATTACCACCTACACTATGATCAAAAGTTTGCTCTAGTTCTATACTTTTATCAAAGCTGATTGTGAGGTCAAATTTATCAATGATATGATTTATGGTTTTAGTTGGATCATTAACTAAATCCTCATAGCGAACAAGGGTAGTTTTTTTGATGGTTCTAATCTTTTTGATCAGTTCTATTCTTTGATTAATTTCCTTCCATTGATTTGCAGCCTTGTCTAGCTGTGTATTATACCTTCTGTAATAAGAGTATGAATTAGCTCTACCATCACGAACTAGGTGTAATAGATACATATCTATATGGTTTGGTTTGGTTTGAAGAAGTTCTAGAAATCTTGAAATAGACATAGATTTATCTATTAGAATCCTTCTTTGTGCCTTTCTAGCTATTGTATTGATCAGTTTCCAGTGGTTACTTGTTGCCCTTTGATTTTTGTTTTCGATTGTGTTGGGGATAAGGGATAAAATCTTATTGAACTGTGGTGAAAATAAGAGTATAGCTTGGTACAGTTGATTTAATAATCTACTTTTACTTCTGTATCCGTCAGTGGGAAATTTTTTTCTTACAACAATATCCTGCTGTTGCAAATCATTTGCAACAGCTTGCCAAAAAGGGCATTCTTGTAGTAATAAGCCACAACCACAACTATCATTTTTCAAATAGTACTCATCAAAATGTTTTATCTCTCCTAAGTTAAGCATTGAGGGGTTAGTACCAAATAACTTTGATAACAGAGTAGACCCACTATGACCATGACATGCTATGTATATATAGGCTAATTTCATATCAATTGGTGTTTTAGCTTATGCTTTGAAAATTTTTTTTTGTATTTGTTTGAATTGTTTTTCAAAACTTAACTCATTGATAAAATCTCCATAAGCTTTGTTTGAAAGCTCAGAATAATCCTTTACGATTTCAGATAAGGCATTTTCTGTTGATTCTACAGTAAGAGAAGTAGCATAAGCCCAAGGATATTTCTCTAAGTATTTATTATAGTGTGCGTCATCAAAGTATAAAATTGGAAGCCCTAAGGCAGCATATTCGTAAATCTTATTTGATGCAGTGCCTCCTGTTTTATAAATAATATCATTGGGCTCATTTATTGCGATACCAATATGAAATTGAGAACTTAAACTAGGAAGCTGGTTATAACTAACATAACCATAAAAGTGCAAATTCAACCTATTTGTATTTGAGCGGTTTAGTTCAACTAATTCTTCTTTGTACTCATTCGTTACATTTCCAATTAAATGTAAACTTATCTTTTTGTGTATTATTTTTTTATCGAGTATTTTTATAATATGTTCTATTCCATGTCCTCGACTGATTTTTCCTTGATAGACTAATTTAATTTCATCATCAATTACTTTTATTTTTCTAAATGGGGTATAAAAATCTGCAGCAGGATAATTCGGTAGATGAACAAACTTATCATTATGTACACATGGAGTGAAATATTGCTTTCTTTCAATAGATGGGAGACTAAATAAATCTAAGTCTTTTAATATTTTTCTTTCAGCTTTTAATGCCCAAGCAGATATTGACCATGAGCTAATGTCTGATTTATTCAGTACATCATGATTATGATACCAGAGAAAATAATTTTTCTTTTTTAAGATGTTTAAGATCGACCAACTAAGCGTTGGTAAGGGATCGTACACTAAGAAAATATCTGGCTTAAACTTAAGATAAGTTCTAATAACAAGAATTGTATAGTTGAAAAAAAGATAGATTTTTCTGTATAGTGGGCTTTGCTGTTGATCTAGTGCACTAATAAACTTTTTATCAGGAATAAGTTCTACATTGTGAGGGTAGTTCCACTGTTCTTCTTGAAATGATCTATATACGAGAGCTATGTGTTCGCAACACTTAGCTAATTCTCGGATGGCATTTAAAGTAGGAGGATAGTGTTCTGGGTGACTATATAGTAAAACGAGAACTTTTTTACCTTGTTTATTATTCACTTAAGGAAACTTTTAGACTGTTTTCACCATTGACGTACTAAAAATTAAAGACTCTTCAAAAAAGCTACATATTTATCGCCGTAATGATCCCAATTAAAAGACCTTCCTACAGTTTTTGAAGCACAAATACTCATTCTTTTTAATTCTTCTCTATTAAATAGATAAGTGATTTTTTCAACTAAAGCTTCAGAAGATTGAGCTGGAATTAAAAAGCCGTTTTGGCCATCGTCAATAAGATCACTTCCTCCACAATTTTCTGTAACGATAACTGGTATACCATAGGAGAGCATTTCAGGAATGACTTGCCCGAATCCATCTTCTATTGAGGGCAAAACTCCTATTGTGCATTGCGTTAACACAGTGTTCAATTCCTCTTTTGGAATGTGGCCAAAAAATTTTATAAATGGATACTGCTTATATTTTTCAACAATATCGTGAAGCTCTTTTGTGATGCCACCAACTAACCAAAGTTCAATATTTGTATTTTGCTTACTGATGGCTTCTATTGCTTTCAAAAGATAAATAATACCTTTTCTGATAGAAAGATGCCCCAGGTATAATATTCGTATTTTTTCATAAGTCGTTTTATGTAATAAAGCATTTTTTTTAGAATTAAATTCTTTGTCGATGGCTAAAGTGTTTATGGTAAGCTTTTGAGTATTTATGCCATACTCAATGAATGAATTATAAGCAAACTTTGAGGGGACATCAATAAAATCTGCCATCTTGTATTCTAATAATTCTTTTTGAATAATTCTATTGTCTATTTCAAAATCAACATTGATCTTTTTATATTCTTCTTTTAGTAAAGCTTCTTGTTTTTGTATATGAGCAGATCCTCTTACTAGAATTATTTTTTTTCCTTTTCCTTTTG
>JBCBCD010000999.1:0-2959 GCA_038530915.1 Bacteroidota bacterium | reverse complement strand
ATGGCCCCCAATCTAGGAACCATCTCTCCACTACCGATTAAAAAAATAGCGTATGCAATGGCACATAGAAAGACCAATAAGCCGCCCAGCGCAAAGTTGGGTTGATTGGACAATTGTAATCCTTCTATAAAGGCGAGTCCTATGCCTATGTAGGTGACGATTAAAGCAAAAACCTGATAGCGTTGAATTTTTATTTTTAACACAACCGACGAAAGCAAAACAACAATGGTCGGATACAAAAACAGGATTAAACGCTCCATGCTGGCCGTGATGTATTGTAAGCCCAGAAAGTCCAATAAGCTGGCCAAGTAGTAACCCATAATGCCAAAGAAAGCCAATTGCAACCACTCTTTTCGCTTTAACTTTGGGACATTCACTTTTCTTCTTCTCGTGAAATAATTGGCCAATAAGTAAAAAGGAAATGCGAAGAGAAAACGCAAAGTCAATAAAGAAATGCTATCCACTTCATGTCGGTAAGCCAGTTTGACCAATACAGCTTTGGATGAAAAAAGAATGGCCCCAAAGAAGACGAGTGCTCCTCCAATCAATTGTTGGTGTTTGATCGCTAGTGTTTTGCTCATGCTGGAAAGATAGATTTTTCCATTTTTTCATGAACTCAAAAAGTGATGGATTTTCCGAAAGCTGAAGTGAATAAATTGATCAGATTAATATCTTATCTGTATTAAAGGCAAGGTCTAAGAAACTGCTGGTAAGTACTTCTCCTTTTTTGAAGATGGTGCATTTTTGATAAATAGCTTCATAAGGCTTAGTGTATACTTCTATTTCATTTTTATTGAGGTTGATGACCCAATATTCAGGAATATTTGCCTCGGCATAAAGAGAAGCTTTTATTACACGATCTACATAAAGAGAACTTAAAGCTACTTCAATTAGTACAAAAATTTCACCAGGTGCTGGATGCCGATCATCATATGAACTCTCTTCAAACTTAAGTACAGAAACATCAGGTTCTGGCTCAGATAAGTCATTTAATCTGATTGGACTTTGGCTTCTTATACTGTAAGAATTATCGATTTCATTTCTATAAAAGAGTTTTACAATTCTATCAATACAGGCAGCATGTCTACTCGTACTTGGACTCATTTTTATAATTTTACCGTATATCAATTCAACTTTCTCATCGTGTTTGATGATGCCATGTTCAGCCATCTTGTAGTATTCGTCTACATTGATGAGTCTTTCTTGAACTTGTGGCATGGATGAAGTTGATTGCATGCTTGAGTCACTTTTTGATAATAATCAGCTTAATAGTTGATCTACTTGAATGCTTAGTTTTAAATGATCAGAAGTAATGGATTGATTACTCGTAAATATTTTCTTCGTTTGGTAGCCTTCTGCACTTGGATTGGCATGATACTCGATGACATTATCTTTTAAATTGATGATCCAGTATTCAGGAATGCCATTTTCAGCATAAAGCAAAGACTTAATCACTCGATCGACATATAGAGAAGATAAGGCCACTTCAATCACCACAAATATTTCTCCTGGAATAGGATGATAGTCAGTATAGTGTTTGTCTTTGTATTTTAAAATGGAAATATCAGGTTCTGGTTCTGAGAGATTATTCAGTCGGATTGGATTTTGAGACCTGATTTTATAGTTTTTATTGATTTTATTTTCATATAGAAATTCAATGATTTGGTCAACACAACCTGCATGTCTACTTGTATTCGGACTCATTTGTATGATTTTACCATAAATCAATTCAACTTTTTCGTTCTGTTTAATTATGCCATGTTCAGCCATCTTGTAGTATTCATCTACATTGATGAGTCTTTGCTGAACTTGCGGTATAGATAAAGTTGAATGCATGATTGAGTCCTTTTTATCCAATATAAATCATTTGTAGCAATAAATCATCATTACTCTAATAGTATGCGACCGGCATCCACCTTCTTTGTAGCAAAACCCATGTCACCTTTAATCACACTAAACATAGGTGGAAAACCGGTCGCTGCGTCTACTTGCCAGCTGATCTAGGTAAATCTTTTATTCCCTACTACTAAATAACCAACAACCCTTACACTTTCAGCTTAGCTATCCGAGATCGGACAGACTTAATAAACGAGAAAAATGGGTCTAAAAAACAACCTAGATCTGTTAAACCAGAATGGATGGAATCCTCCGCCCCAAAATCCATTAAACCTAAAATCATTGTAGCCGTAACGTCTTGCAATCTCATTAGGTGAAAGCTCACGCCAGAATCCTTCCCTCCATGTCCATTCTTGGGCTTTCTTATTCCACTTCCATTTTCCACGACGCCATTCATGATACCTACTCGGCTGTTCAGTGATTACTTCTTCAATCCTATCCGGTTTTGGTGGACGCTTTCTTTTTCCTGGGTCATTGGCAAAAGCAGTGACATTAATCGCTAGGGCTAATACCAGGATCATTAGCCATTTCATTCCAGAATTTCTCATACTCCCTTTTTTTTGTAAAACAGTTTGATAATAGTGAAATAGGAGGGTAAAAGATCAATCTGGGCCTTGAGCAATAGTTTAAAGCAAAGGCGATGTTTACTCAAATCAGATTCGTAATTTTTACACTACCTAGTTTCGAATAATTCAGAAGCCGTTTGATGTTGGCTTTGAACACTTATCATCAAAAGATAAAAGCTCAAAATGGTAAATTTCAAAAGCTTCTTAAGTACTTGTCAAACCTAAGGATGATATTTTCAAAAGACTGTTAGCCAAGAATTATTATAGTTGAGTGTGTAGGGCGTAGAGTGTAGTGGGATCAATCGCTACACTCTACACCCTCAACCCTACACCTACTCTAAATAGGATACATCTTTTGTCTTAATTATCATCAACTTTAGTTATTTCAAATTACTTTGGTCAAAGGGTGGAATTTGTGTGAGTGTGGAAATTTATTATAATAACGGCGAAGGCTTCGCAAAAGTTGGGAGCATATTGTTAAGGTCTTCCTAAGAGTC
>JBCBCD010000998.1:0-2967 GCA_038530915.1 Bacteroidota bacterium | reverse complement strand
GGTACAAGCTGAACTGATCTCAAATTCCCTACTCCAATTGAAAAATGCTACACATTCATAATCTACACATTTAACTTTATATACTGCATTTGTAGTAGAAGGTATCCCCAATGGGAGTGTGAAAGTATGTGTGCCAAGAGAAAAATCAATATTATTAGCTACTTCATAACTGAAGGTTTCTCCTCCATCAGTAGAAAGGAAAATATCTGCATTACTACACCCACTAAAGCCATTGGCGTTCCAACTAATACTTACAGATGTACCTGTATTTTGAGCACTTGATGGCGTACTGACAATTAATGGTCCATTTGCACTCACATTGATTGTCCTGGTATCATAATCCACACCACCATTGTTGTCTCTGGCAGTCATATTAAAGGTCATTATTCGATCTACCAAGGGTAAACCTTCTCCCAGTACTTCCGGTCCATTAGTATGTGATCCAATGTCAGAGATTGACAATACACTTACATTATATTCAGTAAATGCATTAAAACTATTGCTGTTTTCATTGTCACCATCACAAATAAAAGGCTTTCTGACAAAGGAAATACCTGATGCAAAGATTGGATTATTATCAATGGTAGTCCATCCACTAGCACCTGGATTAAAGCCTAATATCCCAAATTCATCAATCAATTCACTGTTTTTTCTGAGGCCTATGAAATCATTTCCATCAATTATTAATGAGCTGGGATAAAACACATCAGCAACAACAGCCAAGGAAATGCTAGTATTGCAAAATACCAGTACGTCATTGGCAGCAATGGTTCCACTAGATAGTGTTAATATTTGGAGTGAAGAACTACCGTCAATACCAAAAACCAATTCATATGGTGTAACACTAAAATCTATCGCTTGATCAGTAGGGTTATAAATTTCCACACATTGATCATTACCGGGACCCTGAAGAATTTCTGAAATAAAAAGATCGCCACAGCCTAAAGTGAAATTTTGAAGCACAGCAGTAGTAGGAAATTGTCTGGTCGGGCTATCTTCCGGATCGCGAGACCTAAAAATGGGTGCTCCATTTTCTGCACCTCCTATACCATCATCACCAAGGTTATCCGTTACACCGACATCAAACGAGCCTTGAATACCTAAATCGAATTGTTCCCATGAATAGGTCAGACCATCACCAACATCGATATCGGTTGCAGATCCCGTTAATTCAAATGGAGTATTGACGGGAATGGTAACTGTGCCGGCATTACAAGGGTCAGCTTCTGCTACCGGAGGATTATTACTATTGGCCACGTCTGTTCTACAGTTTTGTCCATCATCGTTTGTGATATAGTCTTCTACATTTAGTATGCTGTTAATGTGAAAATAAAAGATGGTTGTACTAAAACCTGTTTCTAAATCCAGGATATTATCATCACCGCATATGTCATGATAAGACATAATTGAGGTGCCACTTCCCGGCTCATAAGCATCAGTAGCAGCATATTGACCCGCATTTCCACAGTTTGAAGCACTCCCATTAAAAGTATGTTGGCCATTAAACTGATGACATACTTCATGAGCCACCAACTGATACCAACTGCTTCCGGTCGCATTAGAAGATATACTACCACCTCCTGCTTTCCTTAATGAAAAAGTCCCAACACCAGTTACATTGATAAACGTATTTTTACAAACTACTCCTAAAAATGCACTTCCATTTCCTCCCGTACCTCCAAAGAGGTGAGCAAAGTCAAAAGTATTGATATCAATACCATCCCAATCAATATTTGGATCATCCACTATCAATTGCTCAAAAGCATTTAAGTTTTGCGAGGCAGGAGATAAAGTCTCATTAAACAAGGCAACAGAATTACCGAAATTATCTTCAGGATCATTGATAAAGACTATTGGAGTTACCATATTCAACCTGAGTGCCATGTCTCTTTCAAAATAGGCATTCATATTATTAATGGTTGTCATGATAGCGGCTTCTACATTAGCTATTTGGTCGGCAAGTACGGTAGCACTACCTATATGCTGAGCACTATAATCAGGCCGGGCAAGAACGAGCATATCGAATTGCCTAAGAGTAACACCCAGACTTAATCCTTGAGATTTGGCAATTGGATCTTCATGCTCATGAGGAGTTTCTTCAGGACTATGTTGATGAACGTAGTTTTCAATATCGGGATAGGTGTGCACAAAACGCTTTCCATCTTTTTCCCAATACACTTTATGCGTCTTATTGCCAATACTAAGCGGTTCTATATAAATATTTCCTTCTGTTGTAAGAATAACAGCATTTAAGCCCGTGGGAGTGATGGTTAGTTTTCCGAAGGTGGTAGGATTATCATAATCATGAAGGGTGTAAGTTTGGAAGTTAGGCCCCAACTTTTTTTGATAGTCTTTACTCACAATTGGAGCTTTTACCACCTTGTAGTCGCGATAAGTTCCATCAGGATGTGGCAATGAAATGAGGATAATCTTTGATTTTGATGCTGCTGTGTTTTCCAGTGGAGCATTTTCCAGCCATTTTAACTGAGTAGCAACATCAATTTCCATCTCAATTATATTCTCTTCTTGTGCTGGAAGGAAAATATCTCCATTTTGAGCTTGTAGCTGATTTAATGCCAATAAGGCAATAAGCAAAAGGCGTATTTCTAAAGAAAAATACTTTGAAAAAAACGTTCTATCCATGAGTTTTAAAGCATTGTAATAGTTCTTGATTTCAATAAAGAAATCATCAAAGTGTTCTATAGCAAAAGGGAATTAGGTAAATGCAGAGGGAAAACCTTTTTAAAGCACAGCGGGACAGTATGTTTAATCGTACTAAGCTTCGGGAAGATGTTTTTGTGTAATTTCTATACATAAATATAGTAAAATTAATTTTACTACTTGCTTGTTAAAAGGGGGAAGGTAATGGGGATCTATCTTATATGTGCATTGACGTAAAAACTTGCGTACACCTAAGCAGAGGCATTGAAAAATGATTGTACAACAAAATGTCGAAGGTGTAAAGTC
>JBCBCD010000997.1:0-2968 GCA_038530915.1 Bacteroidota bacterium | reverse complement strand
CTTCTTTGTGAAAAATGCGATTGATCTGTGTTTTATCTCTAGAAAAGACCATCTCACAAAAGCTATTCATGTACAGCCGGTAATTGACAAATTGTGCCGGTAGAAAGTGTGTGTTGATTCTGTTGATTTTTAAAAAATCTTCTACAATCGGCACAAACGCTCTTTGTACCTTATTCCCATTTGCTAGTTCAGCATTTTGATAGTAGGCAATCCCATTGCCAAACATCATTTGAGTTAGTTTCTGGATGGCTCTACCTGCCATAGGCACCTGGTAGATCAATTCAGAAATGCGACTGGGTAGGCGGTCGTCTCTACCCCAAGGAGCATGATCGAATCCAGTGTCAAGTTCATTAGGGATAGGTACTCTGGTAGGGCGAGGCTTAGAATCAATTGGAGGTTGATCAGAAATGGGATTGGCTGTTTGTGCTTGAATACCAGGTATGTCGGGACGAACGGCCTGATAGCCACCATCAGCATTTTGGACAATAAAAAGTTCTGTATTACTCATGGGACTACCGTTTGATTATTGAATGAAACAATGAGTGGAATATGGATCTTCCGGATGATGTCAGTTTGGAAATTATCGTTAGTGATAATGCGGATGTTACGTGTATACCATTTGAAATGATTAGGCTTCTTTCGTTTTCCACTCAAAAGCCATTCCTTTGGAGATAGCTGTTCATCACTCTTTTCTGCTTTTTTCTCCTGCAACAATATTGCTCTGTAGTGATGGATAACTCCAGACTTATCAGGCTTTTTTCTGTCAAAGCCAACAACATCAAGTTCAAAGACTTGACCGGACTTCATATAATCCAATATTTGAGAAAAACTGATCATGGCCGTAAGATAGGCGAGAAGAGGAGCGAAGGAAAGGACAAGCTTTTAGCGGTTTAGCCGCTTCATTTGCTCTTCGATTTCTCTTTGTTTTCGTTGATCTTCAAGCATAGATAAATAGGTAAATGCGTTGTGAAAATTGCTAGTGGCTACCTGGTCAACGTTTGCTATTCCATTAGCGAGTTGAAGGATGAGACCGGCATAGGCATAATCGTTGCCGCCCATTTTCTTTCCTTTTTCTTTGACAAAGATGTTTTCGTAATCCTTTATGATTTGCTCGCGACAAGAAGCAAACCAAAAGAGGATGATCTGCTTAACAGCCTGAGGCAACTTTTTGATGTATTCCTTTCGCTTTTTGACGGTCGATTCATGTTTATAATAGGGTAGACGTTTGTCACCCTGATAATCGGACCAAAGGTTAGCGACTGTCTCTTGTTTAGGTGGACGATAGAGAATAGCAATCAATTCATCAGCATAGTCTTCATCCTCTTCCTGAACGAATCGCTCAAAAGTCAAAAGAGCACTACCCAATTCGTACAAAGTCAAATTCTCCAACTCATCGGCCGGAGCATGGTATTTTTGATTGTAGAGGTCTGCTTCTGTATTTTCAATAAGTGGCCATGGGCAATTCGTAAGTGTAAGACCAATTTTATATTGGTCTGGATCCAGGTCCGATTCCTTCGGTAATAACTCAAAAGCAAAATCAGTTATGACTTTAGCTACTTCCTGCAACTCTTGCTCAAAAATCAATTCTCCATCTTCCTTATCCGCTTGCAAACAATCTGCTTTCCATTTTAGCATAAAATCATCATCCAGCTCGAGTATAATCTTTGTTAGCTCAATGCGCTTAAAGATCATCTCTTCCCCTGCAGGTAGCAGGGTAGTGAATGGATGCATGATGACTGAGTAACAGGCAATCAATTGTTTCAAAGAAAGATCATTCCAGGTCTTTGGGATCTCATAGCTTTTTTCATTGATGGTAATCATGATAATCTTACGATTTTAGCTTCTACTCTAATGATGGACTTTTGCTCAATGGTGGCATTAAATTTCAATTCCTGAAAGACCGCTTTGATCTGGCCATTGAGGTGTTTGATAATGATAGGAGCTGTAACATTTCTTCTAAGATCGAGCAGCACATACAAAGGCAAGTAGAAGATCATATCAATAGGATCTCCGGAAAGTAAAGCAATGTATTTGCTCCAATATTTTTTGTACAATCCGTTTTCTCCGTTCCATTCTAAGGATAGATCGCCCAGGGGAGTGCCGGCACGATTGATAGGTTTATAATGGGCAAAAGGGTAGTTATTGCCATTGTTATCGGGTTGTAGACCGAAATAGATCAAGAGCTTCAAAGGAATTTGAGTATCTCGATCAGCTAAGGCACTGGACCCGGATTCAGTATCCTCAGGTACCAACCAAAACTTTTCAGTACTAGCAGTTTCTTCTACTCTCAGATCTTTAGCGTACAAAGAGAAAAATTCACTGGTTTGCTCAAACAACTCTTCATTTTCGTCTCCGGATACAACATCGAGTAGTTCAGTTTCAGAGGCTTCAGCTCCTTGACGATCATAGGAGAGTTTGTAGCCTTCAATGGTACTGTATTCGATGTCAAAATCTTGCTGAACGTATTTAGACAGGTCTATAGGTGCCTGAGATAATAATGCATTGACCGTATTGATGTAGACCGCATTGTTTTCAAATCGATAGATGAGTGGGAAGGTAGAACCAATGGATTGTAAAAACTCAAAAGAGCTTTGCTCGGGCACATGGCCTGCCATATTGTAGTTTTGTGCCCAACCATTCCAGGGATTAAAGCTCTCGGCACTGGGTACATTGTCGGGATCTACTACAAAATCTAATTGACTGATATTGGCATCTAAAGATTGATTGTTGTAGACAATTATTTTTTGTACATCCGGATCTTCAAAGAAATCACCTTGAATGGTATTGACTTCTATTAATTGAAAGACTTGTTGCACAACTGATTTGAGAAAGAACATCGGCACAATCGAATACTGCCAACTACTTCCAAAAAAGAAATCTCTATTGGTCTGATAGCCCAGACCAGTAAAATAGAAGTTGACATACTTTTCCTACTATCTATGCACCTGAGTTTTATGATGGAGATGTG
>JBCBCD010000996.1:0-2970 GCA_038530915.1 Bacteroidota bacterium | reverse complement strand
AAATGTGTAGACAATACAATACCTAATCTGTAGTAGACATCTAGATGGTCAGAATTACTAGTTGCTACACGTTCATAAAACCTTCTTGCAGCTTGAAAATCGCCACTCATTTCTGAAAGTTCCCCTCTCAAGAAGTTGGCTTCCTCGTTACTAGGGTGTGTTCTTAGAATAGTATCCAGTTGTTCAATCGCATTATCAATATTCGAACCATCTTGAGCCAATAACAAGGCGTATCGATACCTCAATTCATTGCTTTCAGGATGTTTAGCTACTCCGTCTTCTAATAATTGCAAGCTTTTACCAATCTCACCATTGTCAATTAGCTGCATGGCTTCTGTCAGCAAACCTCTTATAGAAGGCAATGGTTCCTGTTCTTCCTCCTCGTCGTCATCATCGTCCTCTTCATCATCATAATCTTCATCGTCCTCTTCGTATCCATATTCATCATCTTCTTCTTCTTCACCAGACGAAGCTTCAGCGTAATTTGGTTCTTCTTGCTCTGCATCGACCTCTGGTTCTTCAAAAACTTCTGATGGTTCTTCTTCTGTTTCAATTTCCATAATAAGCGGAACAAGCTCTTCTGTCTTCTCTTCCTCGCCAGACGAAGCTTCAGCATAGTCTGGTTCTTCTTCTTGCGTACCTTCTTCCTGCTCACTTGTTGATTCTGCAACAGTTTCTTCAAAAAGATTGGCCAATTCTTGTTGATCAGCATGATATTCTTCAGTGGCAGTAGATTCTACTTCTAGCTCTGTGGGTTGTACTTCATTAAGATCTAGTGGTGATTCTATTTGTTCTTCTACCACTATATTGATATCATCTTTCTTATCGACTCTGGTTTCAATGATTTTGACGATGTTGTCTTTTTGTTCTAATAGATCAAGACCAGGAATGCTCTGAATGTCAATATTTTCATCAGCTTCTTCAATAGAAGTAACTTCAGACTGCGCTGTTTCTATGATTCCTCCTTCTGATAATACTTTCCAGCTTTCTTCATCTTCCATGTATTCAAAGAAGTATTTGAAATCATCTGCTTCAAACTCTGCCATGGACACATGTTCCATATTTCTTAAGAGTCTTAAGAATTCGCCGGCTTCACTAGAAATTTCACGCATAATTTTAAGATGGCTGTTCAATTCAGCACTGTCCATTTCCAGCTCTAGTTGTCTTTTTTGTCTGCGTAAATTCAGGTATTGATCTTGCCAGTAATTGATATATTGGATGATGTCACTAACTCTTTGGAAATTGGTTTCAACGGTCAAAACTTCACCGGTATCGGGATCTCTTTTGATACCAGGAGTGATAATGGGTAGGATTTGATCCCCTTTTTGTTGAAGAAGGTCCAAGCTGTCATTCATGCATTGGGCCGACTTCAGAAAATTATCTGAAATAATCAACAAGATTAGATTTTCCTCATTTTCAAGCTGTTGATTAAGGGAAGGATCAGATGTTTTCTTTTTACCATAATAGTGTTCTACTCGGTAGTTTCTTGTTTTTGCTAGCGTCTGATCGATTTTTTCGGCAATTTGGTGATTATCAATGCAGTAAGCTAGAGCAACCGTTGTTTGATTCATAATGCGTATTTCGTTTTTTGAAGTAGTATACTCCCGAAACAAATGGGATTTTGCAGAAAGTTGGTTTCTAATGTTTTATATAAAGCTAAGCTTTTGTTTGTTCTTACGAGAGTTAAGTTAAATAAGTTGTTGCAAAACCTGGTTAAATTTCTCAGTAAATGCTTGATAACCACTTGTGGCAGGCCCTGAAAAGCCAGTATGTACCCAAATGATCTCATTATTTTGGTCTAAAATGATCATGGTGGGGAAAGCCATTACTCTATTTAGCATGGGTAAAGCTGCTGAAGCTTCATCTTTTGTGTAGTACCCACCCCACAAGAAAGGGTGGTCCAATTGCATTTTTTCTTTATAGGTTTTTAGTACTTCTAAGGATTTTTCTTTTTCCTTATATCGCTCAAAACCAATCGTGATCCATGCTACATCTTCACTGGCATTTTCTTTGAAATATTCTCTTAGAAATACTACTTCATCTTTACAGTTTGGACACCAGGTTCCCATCAATTGAACCAACTTGATTTTACCTTCAAACGCCGGATCTTCTAAACTAACCAATTTATTTTCTGTATCAGGAAATGAAAAATTGAAAGCCTCAAAACCTGGTTTTAAATAGGTCAAGGTATCTGCATCAGCTAGTTTAATAGCTGGATTTCTAAAGGCAGACCAGATTTCCTTATAGTGCTTGCCAGAAGTGAAAGATCCTATTATGGTGCTATCAGCTTTGATTTTTGCTTCAAATAAAAAGGCGTGGGCTCCATCAAAATTGGAAAGGTAGAGTTTGTCGTCTTGAATGGTTCCTGCCAGAAATCTATAATCCCCGGTTTCAGTCATAAATGTTCCACTTAGTTCATTGCCATTTTGATCAAATTCACCCACAGCAGTGAATTCATACTCAGTTCCTTCTTCAAAAGTAGTTTCCCACTTTCCGCTTATATCCATCATGGGTTCTTTTTTTAACTTCGTAAAACGATGATCTTGCC
Source organism: Bacteroidota bacterium (assembly GCA_038530915.1). GTDB lineage: Bacteria > Bacteroidota > Bacteroidia > Chitinophagales > Saprospiraceae > JANQPA01. The sequence continues at coordinate 422 of JBCBCD010000996.1, read as the reverse complement.
CGTGTTTAGCAATAAATGGAATGCGATAATCGCCTCTGTAAGGAACTACCCAAAAGCCCTCAATTACATTTTCTTCAAAGAAGCCAGTGATATAGGTATCAAACTCAGTAAAATTAATTCGGATGGTATCACGTGCCCTACTTTTACTTCTACCCATTTCAATATCATCTACAACAATGCGTTCATCTCCATTGAAGACTTCAATGTGGAACTTATCTTCTGTGTCATAGACTACCTCAAAAGTGAAAGGTAACTCACCCTCTGTAACCTCATCAAAGGTTAAATCTACTTTATCAGGTAAAGGCTCTCCCTTAGGATTGGGAGTAACCGGATTGGTATCCAACTTTAGCACGGCACGCCATGGCCCGGGAGGTAAGCCTGAGTAAGTATCAGGAATAACAATGCAGCTGGTAACTAGTAAT